>JAZRGB010000001.1:0-13795 GCA_045643965.1 Candidatus Enterousia sp.
CCAGCAGCCAGGGCAGGGGTGGACAGTGCTGTATTCAATCCAAGCATAAATAAAAACAGCATCACGAAACGTGACATTAAACCAATTTTAAAGATATTTTTCATATTACTTCTCCCCCGTATATGGCGTGAATACGCCGTATTTCTGCTGTTTTTTGTATTAATAGTATCTTCCTTTGATTATAGTGTAGAAAATTTATACAGGGTGGGGCAAGCATAAAAATCACATAAATTAACTTGACAGTTATTTTGGAGAATTTACCAACTGTGATTTAATAAAAAAATACTGTTACGCCCCCTCTGTCATTATGGGGTTAAACCCCAGAACCCATGTAAATGTGTATATCGTGCACACAAATGAATAATAACCTGGGGCTTGTGGTCAAGTCACAGAATGACAAGGAGGGTGGGGTGGGTAGAACGCCACGTTTCACCCACAATGACAGAGAAGAAAAATAAAAACTAAAAAACAAAGAAACAATAAAAATATCCCCCAAACGGGGGATATCAATAACGATTATTCTTCCTTTGCTTCTTCCTTTCGTGCAGAATCATTAATCTGTACGGTCTTTGTAAAGGTATCATATTCAGCGTCCTGATAGTAATCTGTATATTCTTTTGCCTTGCTGGACATATTGTCTTTTAATGTCTGTTCAACATCCGAAACGTCACCTTGGACACAACCGTCCTTTTCCAATTGGTCAGCGGATGCCCCTTCCATACATTTTCTATAGCAACTTGGTTCACCCATTGTCCAGCATTGTAACTTCAAATCATCACGTGCTGTTTTGCTTGGACCATATACCATATTACGCATTTCAAATGCTTTTGCATCTTCACATTCGCGGGATTCAGAATTGTAACGTTGACCTGTTTTACAACTTATACATTTCCCTTCTTTGTCACCTTTGCCGGTCCCAAACATTGCCGCATACCAGGCTGCATTGCCACCTTCGGGGGCGGTCACTGCACAACTGACACATGAATATGCATTACGTAGACTGTTGGAATTTAAACCGCCATCATACAACATATTGGTACTCCAGAAACCCAAATCTGGGTCACTACATTTAAACTTCATGCATTTTGCACCATTATAATCCGATTCTACGAATTCGTGTTCCGCACGATTATAATGCTTTAATGCATCTTTCCAGTCTGGACAAATTAATTCCTTGTTCTTTCTTTCTTGTTCTTCGGCCTTTTTTACCTCTGCCTGCAACGCTGCATAATTAGATGCATGTTCATCAATCACACATTTACCATTTTCATGAACAAAACCAATGGATGGACAATAACTTGTACTGGTATTACCTTGGAATTTAACCATCGGCCATGCATATCGATAATTTTTCGCAGCCGCTAACCAACTGCCTGGCTGTGCACCCGCACGAACAACCATTGGCTGAATTGTAAATGTCACAGATTTATCATCTGAAGTAACTTGTTTTAATGCCAAAACAACTTCATGTTCTTGCATTCTTGCTAATTTTAAATCAATTTGCTTATTGCCACCACACCCAACATGACGTCTGCCCAACACAAGAACATCAGCAATCGCAGTTGAACGATCATTATTTGCTAATTTATGCACAGCACCTGTTGCGTATGACTGTGCGGCTTTAAAATTATCAATACTGTTTGTTTTTAATAAAGCCGTACGCGATGCACACAACGGCCCATAATAACCAGATTCACATAAATCAAAACAATCTGCAACTGCTGGTTTATAAAATCTGACTCGCGGTTGTGTTGCGTCCCCAAAACGATCGGCTGCAACGATTGTTTTACAGAATTTATAACCATGTCCATATACGTTTGCTGCCAAATAATAAACAGCATTATATCCGTCGCGACCATCTGTACCACCAGTGTATGTCCAATTATTAACTAAATACTTAGACCAACTGGTGTTTGTACCAACGTCATCGCCCTTGAATCCAGCTTCGGCCCCGGTTCCACCACAATCTGCCGCCTTTTGAATTCCCCATTTAGACAACTGGGCAGGGGCCCATTTGTCATTCGCATTGGCCGATGAAGCCAGTGTTGCCAACATTACAAAAGATGTTAATAAAATCTTATTCATTTATGTCACCTCACTCCTAAATCAATATTGACAACAGTCTATTCTGCTGGTGTTTCTTCTGAACCTTCTGCTGTAGCAGGGTAATAACAAACCTTGTCTTCATAATATCCACCAATTGATTCACACTTTTCTTGGTACCACAAAGGTTTAAATTCACATTGCAATTTATCTTTGTTGTACGTTGCGTATTCCGCCCCCAACGCCTCACACTGTACCTGTAATGAGTTTTCATAACATGCACCATACGTATCCAAGGCATCTTTGTGTTCTACTGCACCGATATCCTTATAGAACTTTTCCAATCTGGTGTTCTGTTGTGTTAATGTTGTATCCGCATTACGCATGCTGCAAATTGGAATTGACGCATTTCTGGTTAATGTATCAGTTGTAGAATCAACTAAATCACCATTTTCATCAACAACACGTTTTGCGATTGTATTATCAGATACAGTCATAACATCGCATGCCGCATCAACCCATAAACCACCAGCCTTTTCGCATTCTTGGCTTAACATTAATCCAATTTCTGTTGAAATGTTTTCACCCAATGTCTTGACTGTTTCATTTGGATCAACCATTGATGCATTTATACGATCGTCCACAGTCTGGCTGACGTCACAATATACGTCCGCACGATCACGCAACATCTTATAGACTTCATCACGTTTTCTTAAACGGCAACCCCATGGGTATTTATGTGCCGTATCAGATGCCGATGGGGCACATGTTTCTTCGGCATATTTTGCCATCGCTTCACCGCAACCTTCGGAAATCTTGATACTGTCAACCGTGGCAACGTAGTCTAACAATGCACCCAAACCACAATTTGTTGCATTTGTAATACGTCCCTGGTTATCAAATTTACATGTTGCATTACTGTTTGGACTGTACAACGCAGCACAAGCCGCAACCTTGTCCGAACACATTGCACGTGCCGCATTTGCAGCAATCGCACCAGCCGACTGTGCAGATGTTGTATCAAAATCTTTTAACGCACCGGACTGATTATCGTAACATTCACCCATTGTCTTTACACAAGACGCCTTGACTTCTTCAATTTTTTCGTCTTGGGCCTGGGCAATCTGAATAACTGCTGTACGTTTAAATTCTGTCCAAACCGTATCTGCGATATCACGACATGAATCCAATGCAGTTGTTGCAAACATTTTCTTTTCATCCAAATATTTATCAAAATCTGCATTTTTCGAATCATTTGTATCATACAAATTAATTACTTCGACCAATTTGAACAACAGTGGTGAATAAATTGGATCACCTGTTGATGGATTGATATACAATCCTGTTGGGTCCATACAACGTTTATAGTCAGCACCACAGGCTGTTTCCATGGTCATTGCTGTCTGAACCTTGGCCAAACATTCATTAACGTCTGCAGAATTGTGTGCACGATATTCTTCCAAACGGGCATCACGCAACATTTTTTCCGCTTCACGAACAGTGTTCATAATTGCCTGACGTTGTGCATCTAATTTCTTTTCATATAAATTACAGTCTTGGGTAATCAAGATGCTATATGAACTGGTTGCCATATTCAAAATTGCATTTGATGAACAAGATTCCGCAACAATTTCCAAACATTGTTCATTTGAAACGTTATACAGTTCCTGACCCGACATTTCAGCCATATTTGGGCCAGTTGTACGTTTATTGCTGCTGAACATATCGTCAAAACTGCCACCAGACCAGATATCATCCATATCAAATGTTACGCCACTGGTTAAACTGCCCAAATCAAGTGATGTTTTCTTTTGTTCTGTCTGCTTCGTTTGACCAGCCTTCTTTTTACCGTTCAACAAGTCACCAATTTCAGACAAAATAGATTGTGCACCACTGACGTCATTTTTAATTGCCGCTTCACCGACAGTTGCAGTGTACATCGCATTAACTTCGGCTGCTGTTTTATCAACAGCGTTCAAATTGTTATCTTCGAAACGTTGCAACAGCCCCTTGACTTCTTCGAACATCGCTTCTGTTTCTTGGAAATCTGTAAATTTCTGGCTGCAATAGCAACGACGGAAAGTTTCATTTGCATTTGCACAGAACTGGTCCATACATGTTGCATAAGAATCACGACATTGTGAATAGCCACCACCAATTTTTGACACATCACCAAATACAGCCGTCGCACGTGCCATATTTGCTGCACGTGCCATACCAGTATTCATAATGTTTTTAGTTGCACTGCGTGCATTATTTTTCACACCTGGAATTGCACTGCGTCCCAAACTAGCCTTGGATACTGAACCAGCACGGGCAGGGGTTGTCGCACTGCGTGAAACACTGGCCGAACGATTCGTCATATTTTTAACTGCTGTTGTACGACCAGTACGTGCAACTGTTGTTTTGGCCGCCGCACTGCGTGCCGTAACATTAGCCGACGCATTGCGTGCAGACACAGCACCACCGCGTGACACAACAGAATCAGATGAACCATCACCACGTGTTGTAACCTTGGTCGTTCCACTGCCACGACCCGAATTTGCATTAACAGAAACGGCACTGCGAGGATTTGGTGCCTGATCTGCCAACACAGAAGATGCACACATACACACCGCCAAAACCGCAGGAAATTGGTAAATTTTTCTAAACATGGCCTTCACTTTCCTTCTCTCTTTTCTTCATTTTAACATTTTTTGCACATTTGAATCAATAGCAAATTTTCACTTTATATCTTTTTTATTAATCAGCCCCATATTTACACCCCAAAACAAAGAGTACTTTTCATACGCATTATCATAATTCTGATATGCTGCTGTACCGCTTGCTTTGTTGCCAGCATTAATTAATTGCATAGATTCAAGCAGCAATTTTTCCAATATTTCCCTGTTTTTATCTGATTTTTTTACAATCTTGCTCATCAATTTCTGACGAATTTCAGACACCATGCGTAACAAATCAGAATTTGAACCAGAGATATAATCTTCGATAAATAATAAATTCATCAAACCAATCGTCAAATCCTGATCCGAAGACAAATCAAGCGCATTGACTTTCTTGGCCTTGTCTGCAGCCTCAACCATATGCTTCAGTTTTCCGTCTTTCATTTTTATTCCTTTTTTATTACGCCACGCATGTGGGCAGATCTGGCACGCGAATTGTTTTCCAGTTCTTCATCAGATGGCGTCTGGGCACGTATTAATTCAAACGGGGCAGGTTGCAATACTGGCAATCGGGGATCCCCCAATGGTGTTGTCCATGTACGAAACGTGTTCTTGACGATTCTATCTTCTAATGAATGAAATGTCACACAGACACATTTCCCACCAATCTTTAATAATTCAGGCACAACAGATAACGCACGTTCCAATTCGCCCATTTCATCGTTTACAGCAATACGTAACGCCTGAAACACGGGTGCAATATCGTTCGGATTATAAATCAAATCACGTAACCCAAATGTTGTCTGGGGCAACGCCTGTTTTATCGCAGCCGCCAAAACATTTGCTTTCTTTACATCACCGTATGTACGTAAAACATCCGCCAGTTCTGATACAGACAACCGTTCTATTAACTGGGCAGCGGTAACGCCATCCTTGGACATACGCATATCAAGCGGTGCATCAAATCTAAAAGAAAATCCCCGTTCTGGCACATCAATCTGCATCGAAGATATACCTAAATCAAATACAATCGCATCAACTGTACAATCCAGGTCAGATATATGTGAAAAAGTCTGGGGGATAAAATGAAATCTATCGCCAAATTCTGTAATCATTGCATTTACATCTGACAAAACATTTGAATCCCTGTCAAACGCAATAACATTTGCCCCAGCATTTAAAAAAGCACGAGAATAACCACCAGCCCCAAACGTGCAATCCACAACGGTCTTGCCTGAAATATCGCCCAAAGCATCCAATACGCTGTTCAATAACACTGGTATATGTTTCATATTTGTTATTCCACCTCTATTCGCAGCCCCAACGCCGTTAAATCTGCGATTGTTGTATTTCCCAGTTCAACCCCACCAGGCAACGCCAATGTTGCAACCTTGTCTGCACCATGCAGGTTCAACACCACACGTGTATAGCCACGTGGCAGGGCAATAATAGCCTTTTTGACATCTTGCAATACAGCCTTGTCACGAATATCCATCGTTATCTTTTTTGCAATTTTTGCCACCCATTGTGTCAATGGAATAATAGAATCAACAAAAATTGACACCCTGTCATCACGATTAGACGTTTTGCCCGATATCAAAACGACTGTTTCGCCCGATAAAATCTGCGAAAATTCAATCGCAGAATCACCAAATGCAACCGCATCAATATTACCAGCACTATCTGACGCGTTTATGGTTATCATTTCCTTGCCCGTCTTGGTACGACGACGACCAAACGAATTCACATTTACTGCAATCTGAACAGACTTTCTGTCGCCCAATGTTGCCAATGTTGTACTGGTCGTTAGACCCGCAGATTTAATCAAATGTTTATATTGATCTAATGGATGTGCAGAAATATAAAACCCAAGAGCAGACAATTCATTTTCTAAACGTTGTCCAAATGTCCAAGGTGCTGTTTTGGGCAGATTTTTATGCAATCTATCTTCGACAACATCATCTTCGACAGTATTTGCAAACAACGACAGCATATTCGCACCATCGCGTGATTTTGCCGCATAAGACAATATCGCATCTGCGTTCATATAAATTGCGGCACGATTTGGTTCCAAAGAATCTAATACACCTGTTTTTGCAAATGCCTCTAATATTCGTTTATTCATAATTGGGGCACAACGCTTTGCAAAATCAGTTAAATTCTTAAATTTTCCATTTGCGTTTCTTTCTGCAACAATTGCATCTGTGGCAACAGTTCCTACACCTTTTAATGCTGCCAAACCATAAACAATTTTACCATCACGTACAGTAAACAAGGATTCACTTTCATTAATATCTGGGGCAACAATCTGAATACCAAAATTAGATTTTGCATCATCTACAAACAAAGCCAACTGATCTGTATCATTCAAGTTACTGGACATTGACGCCGCCAAAAATTCAGGGGTATAATTTGCCTTTAGATATGCACATTGATTTGCAACGATTGAATATGCAATAGCGTGCGATTTGTTAAATGCATACTTTGCAAATTCTTTGAACTTTTCCCATAAATCTTTGGCTGTTGCACGATCCAAGGTCTGTTCTTTTTCGCATCCTTCATAGAACTTGCCTTCCAGTTCGTTCAACATTTCAATCAGTTTTTTACCCATTGCCTTACGCACGTTATCAGATTGTCCACGTGTAAAGCCTGCCAACGCACGCGTTAATTGCATCACTTGTTCCTGATAAACGATAATACCATACGTTTCTTTTAATATCGGCTCTGCCTTTGGGTGAACGTATTCAATATCTTCTTCGCCATGCATACGTGCAATAAACTGTGGGATAAACGCAATTGGCCCTGGGCGATTTAACGCATTTAATGCAGAAATTTCTAAGAAGTTGGTGGGATGCATCTTACGCAGGGTCTGCTTTACAAACGGGGCATCAAATTGGAATATACCTTCGGTTAATCCTGCCTGCCATAATTTCATAGTTTTTGGATCATCCGTTGGAATCTGGTCTAAATCAATATTAATGCCACGTGTCTGCTGAATCAAACGTGTTGCATACTTTAAAACAACCAATGTTTCCAGACCCAAAAAGTCAAACTTAATTAATCCAGACTTTTCCAAATACTTTCCATCAAACTGACATGATGGCAACGGGTTAGCAGGGTCACGATACACCGGTGCAATTTTAGTTGTTGGTCTGTCGCCAATAACAACACCACACGCATGCTGACCCAAGTTACGCAAAGAACCTTCCAGTTCTTCGGCCACTGTCACAACTTTGTTTAAATCCTGGTCGTTATTCAAAATTTCTTGGATTTCACCAGACATGCTGACCGCATCTTTTAAAGTTTTTGCATCCTGTGGAATCAGTTTTGACAATCTGTCAGATTTAGAATAGGGCATACCATATACACGACCAATATCACGAATTGCACCACGAGCCTGCAGACTGCCAAACGTGATAATACGACACACAGAATCATGTCCATACTTATCGCAAACGTACGCTAACACACGTTCGATTCCTGTTGGTTCAAAATCAACGTCAAAGTCGGGCATAGATATACGATCTGGATTCAAAAATCTTTCAAACAGCAACCCATACTTTAACGGATCAACATTTGTAATCCCCAACGCCCATGCAACAATGGAACCTGCACCAGATCCACGACCCGGTCCTGTCAAAACATCATTATTTCTACACCAATCAATATAATCAGCAACAATCAAGAAATAGCCTGGGAATCCCATACCAATAATAACACCCAGTTCAAATTCAGCCTGTTCATAGTATGGGGCAGTATCGGTAATATTATGCTGTTCCAATCGACGTTTCAAGCCAGCCATTGTATCATCACGCAGCATTTGACATTCAGTTTCCAAATCGTCACCGAAACGTGGCAACAGCGGTTTTTCATGAACATTAACCATAAAACCACAACGTTGTGCAATACGCACAGTGTTTTCAATCGCTTCTGGCAAATCAGAAAAAATTTCCGCCATTTGGTCATAAGACTTAAAATATTGTTCAGATGATTTACGTGAACGTTCTGGGTCAATGACCTTGGTCTGTCCTAAAACACAACCTAATGCATCTGCAGATTCATAATCAGTATCTGCCGCGAAACACACGTCATTTGTTGCAACGATTGGGATATTTAATTCTTGGGCAATCTTCAAAAAGCCAGGTTCTGTTTTAATTTCCGCCTCTAACCCGTGACGTTGAATTTCAATATAAAAACGATTGCCAAAAACATTCAAAAATTCTGACGCATACGCCTGTGCCTGACCATCCTGACCATTTAACAACGCCATACCAATTGGACCAGTATGGGCCCCTGACAAACAAATCAAACCATCACTGTGTGCAGACAATTCAGCCAACGTAACATAAGGCCCCAAATGATGATTTTCTGTTCGCATATACATCACTTTATTCAAATCGCACAGATTCAAATACCCAGCATGATTTTGTGCCAACAACACAACCTTGGACAAGGATTCAGAACGCAAAATTTTTGGATCAGCATTATGATGATTCAGTGATATTTCAACACCAATTATTGGTTGTACCTTGTTTTTCGGCATAACATCTGAAAATTCCGCACACCCAGACATCAAATTAGTATCTGTTAACGCACATGCAGGCTGTCCAGCCGCCAAGCATAACGCAGGAATCTTCTTAATTGTCAGGGTACTGGCCCCAACAGAAAATCTTGAATGTGTACGAAGATGAACAAATTGCCTTTCCATGTCTGGCACCATAGCAAAAAGCAAAAATTAAGGCAACCCAATATTTCCTAAAAACAACAAAAAAAATCGCTATTTATGCGATTTTATTGCAATTTACGTTTATATCGATTCCAATACTTCAAAAATATCGTCGTATCTGTCGTCGGATTGTTCGCAATCGATAATGTGTCCCAGTCTATCACAGAACAAATATTCATTTCATCATCGAACAAAAAATTAAGCATATTCAAATCAAAATGAGCCAATACTTGTTTTGGTTTACGACAGGGCTGTTCAACAGTACGCTGTTGTAAACTGTCCATAAAACGTTCTTTGTTTGGTATATCATCCACCTTGATTCTTTGTAGTTGGCGGATAATTCCATGTGCCTGATGCAAAATTTTATCATAGTTTTCAGCCACAAATTTCTTGTCAAATTCTTCAACAGATTTGCCCGGCACACGTTCACAAACATACATTGGGATTCGTGAATGAACAATAACATGTGGCACAATAACCTTCATACGTTTTTCAACATATTCTGACAAGAATTCAAAATCTTTCAGTCGTTTATTTGTAACATTTCTAAAAATTTTAACAAAATACCGATTGTTAACAACACAAACCACGCGATTCAAAGTAATCTGTCTGACAAATCGCACACTTTCTATACGTACACCATAGGTTTTTCTTACAAACCTTACCACCACAGGACTAAACAACAATGTATTAACATAACCACGCCATTTCTGACGACTTTTCGATCCATATATAAAACAAGATATTAAATTGCTGATAAAAAAGGATATTTTATACATATTTTCCTCTTACAAAACATTAAAAATTATAACGTTTTTTTGGTTATATTTCAAGGGAAAGATTCCTGATGTCACATAAATTAAAACCCCTGTTTTTCCCAGGGGCTTTCTTTGTTAGTGTAATTTACCACAACAATGTTTATATTTTAACCCAGAACCACACGGGCAGGGTGCATTTCTGCGACCATCGCCTGTGGCCTGATTTAATTTTTCATCGTGCTTTTCTTGTTCTGCTTGCTTTGCAGCAACATCTTCACGCGTTAATTCCATACGTGATATATAAGACACAGACATAATTTTAAAATTATTGATTGTGTTTTTGAACAAATCCAATGCTTCACGTTTATATTCGTACAATGGATTTTTCTGGGCATATCCACGTAAACCAATTGCACTTTGCAGATAATCCATCTGTTGCAAATGTTTTTTCCACACAGTATCCAACGCAGCCATCATCATCTGACGCGATGCCATCTGCATCAGTTCTGGGCCATATTTTGCAGCCTGCTGTTCGTATCTGTGATATGCCAGATTTACCAACGCTTCATATGCTTTGCGTTCTGTAATTAAATCGTCTGTCTTCCACTTGTCAATATCAGTGATATCCATTGCAAACACACGCATCATCGCATTATGGATTGCTTCCAGATTCCAATCTGCAGGTGTTGCTTTTTCAGGCATACTGTTTTCACAGATAATTTCAACAACGTCCGCAATCATTTCACGTGCCAATGGTGTTAAATCTTCGGACACCATCAAATCATCACGTTGTTTGTATATAACAGTACGTTGTTCGTTCATAACGTCATCATATTTCAACAATTCTTTACGTGCTTCGAAATATCTTGCTTCGACGCGTTTTTGGGCTTTTTCCAACGCCTTAGTTATCCATGGATGAGTAATTGCTTCACCTGTTTTCAATCCCAGTGTTGTCAACATACCCTGCAAACGAGATGCACCAAAAATACGCATTAAATCGTCATCTAATGCCAAAAAGAATTTTGAATCACCTGGGTCTCCTTGACGACCAGAACGGCCACGCAACTGATTATCAATACGGCGTGATTCATGGCGTTCTGTACCGATAACATACAAACCACCAGCATCCAAGACTTGCTTTTTATTCGCTTCGATTGTGGCATAGATTTCTTTTTTCTTGTCTTCATAATCTGCTGATTCTGGGTCCAGTTCTGCAATTAACGCTTCTGCATTACCACCCAATTTAATATCAGTACCACGACCAGCCATATTTGTTGCGATTGTAACTGCACCTGGTGCACCAGCCTGGGCAACAATTTTTGCTTCGGATTCATGATGTTTTGCATTCAATACAGCAGGATTAATATTCAACTGTTTTCGAACAATAGCAGCCAATTCTTCGGACTTTTCAATAGAAACAGTACCAACCAACACAGGCTGTTTACGTTCAACACATTCTGCAATCTGCTTTAAAATCGCATCATACTTTTCTTCTTTGTTACGATAAATTTCATCATGGTGGTCATTACGTGCCACAGGGCGATTTGTTGGAATCGAAACAACACGTAATTTATAGATTTCTTCAAATTCTGCTGCTTCGGTCATTGCAGTACCTGTCATACCAGACAATGTCGGATACAAGCGGAACAAGTTCTGATATGAAATACTGGAAACAGTCTGATTTTCTGGCTGAACTGTCACATGTTCTTTGGCTTCAATCGCTTGATGCAAACCCTTGCCAAAACGACGTCCCGTCATAACACGACCTGTAAATTCATCAACGATTAAGATTTCACCGTTACGAACAACATAATTAACATTTTTCTGGAACAAATGATGTGCCAGCAAAGACTGTTGAATATGCATAACCAACGCAGCATTTTCAGCAGCATACATATTATCACCAACCAACAATCCTGCTTCTTTTAACAAACGTGTTGCGTTATCAACACCTGATTCTGTCAGTGTAACATGTCTGTCTTTTTCGTCTTTTTTGAAATCAGATTCCGTTAATTGTGCAACAACTGCATCAACTTTGGCATACAGTTCACTGGTATCTTCTGCAGGTCCAGATATAATCAATGGCGTACGTGCTTCGTCAATCAAGATACTATCGACTTCGTCAACGATTGCATAGAAGAAAGGACGCAAAACCTGTTGTTTTTTCGTAAATTTCATATTATCACGCAGATAATCAAATCCCAATTCAGAATTAGTTACATACGTAATATCACAGTTATACGCATCTCTTCTTTCTTCGTCTGTCATATCGTGTTGAATAATTCCCACAGACAAGCCCAAGAATTTATACACTTCGCCCATCCACGACGCGTCACGTGATGCCAAATAGTCATTAACAGTAATCAAATGTGCACCTTTGCCGTGCAAGGCCTTTAAATACATTGCCAACGTTGCAACCAGCGTTTTACCTTCACCTGTTTTCATTTCGGCAATCTGACCATTGGTTAAAACCATACCACCAATCATCTGAACATTAAAATGACGCAACCCAATTGTACGTACAGACGCTTCACGAACCAATGCGAACGCATCTGGCAGAATATCTTTTTCTTTTTCGCCCGCCGCCAATCTTGCACGTAATAATGCTGTCTGTTCACGCAATTGTTCATCAGACATCGCATGATATTTAGGCTCTAAGTCATTGATTAAAGACACTGTTTTGTCATAACCTTTAACCAAACGATCGTTTGCAGATCCTAATATTTTACCAATAATATTTTTTACCATCTTTCTTTCCTTAATATATTATCACGAGATATATAGCAATTTTGAGCCTTGCGGTCAAGGTACTTTATGTATATAATAACAATGAATAAATTAAACAAGTGCAAAATAAAAATATTTTATAGGCAAGGGGGATAAAATCATGCAAAACCAAGTCCAAAAACTGAATCCAGAATCAATTACCAGCGATGTTTATATTATCGCCCCAACTCAGATTGAATACATCGCACATATTTTCGGCAACACCGTTGCAGACACAATGAACATGCGGCCATTTGCACAAAAAATTCGCCAAATTGCAGAACAATCTTTACGCCTTGCATTACAATCCGCAAAACACATGGGCGAAAAGAAATAAACTTGATTTTATTCCTAATTATTTACTATAATCCCCTCAACAAAGGGGGTGTTTTATGTTCGCAACATATGACAAGAAACGCAAAGATATAACATTTTGCACAATGTTGTTTGAAATGCCAAACTCTGGCAACTTGGCAAAATTAAAGAATGACGGCAGAAAATTTGAAACCTTTTATTTACCATCATTAAAATATTTGATTGAAACATTTGAACGTGTTGCGTTATGGTGCGACCAAAAAACTGCGAAATATCTGAAACAACATGGGCTGGACAAATACGTATTTATGCGTGTTATGAAGTTCTCTGAACTGCCACACATTCCCGAACGCGAAGAATGGTTGAAATTGCTGCATGGAATGAAGAAAAACGTAGGCTATTTATTAAAACATAAAACTCCAGAAGCATGGATTGATTACATGATGATAATCAACGCAAAACCTGCGGTGATGGAATGGGCCGCCACTGAAAACAAGTTCAACACGAAATATTTTATGTGGTTG
>JAZRGB010000002.1:0-24892 GCA_045643965.1 Candidatus Enterousia sp.
CCAATTTTCAATGTGCCTTGACGCATCAGTACAGTTGCAACTGCACCTAAACCTTTTTCTTGTTTTGCTTCAACTACGTATGCGACAGCGGACATTTCTGCGTCTGCTTTCAATTCCATCATTTCTGCTTGCAACAAAATGGCTTCTTCCAATTTATCCAAGCCGATTTTCTTGGTTGCAGAAATTTCAACGCATTGTACGTCACCACCCATTTCTTCGACTTGGACTTCTTGCTGTAACAAGTCTGTTTTTACACGCATTGCATTTGCTTCGGGCAAGTCGATTTTATTGATTGCAACGATAAATGGTACATTTGCAGCACGAATATGATTAATCGCTTCGATTGTCTGTGGCATAATAGAATCATTTGCTGCCACAACCAACACAACGATATCAGCCATTTGTGCACCGCGTGCACGCATTGCTGTAAATGTTTCGTGCCCTGGTGTATCCAAGAATGTAATCATTGCACCAGATTTTGTTTTAACTTCATACGAAGACACGTGTTGGGTAATACCACCGGCCTCGCCTGCGGCAACATTTGCATTACGAAATGCGTCCAACAACGATGTTTTACCATGGTCAACGTGACCAACAACTGTGACCACAGGTGCACGTGGTGTTAAATTTTCTGGATTTGGTTCGCGTTCCAGAATTTCTGCATATGGTTTAACATCGACACGTTTAACCGTTGCACCAAATTCGCCAGCAATCAGTTCTGCTGTATCTGCATCAATAGATTGATTAACAGATACCATCATGCCCATTTCCATCAATTTTTTGATAACATTACCAACTTTTTCTGCCATTGCAGCGGCCAAGTCTTTGACAGTAATTGTATCGCCCAGTGTAACAACGTGTTCAACTTTCTGTGGGGCAGAAAATACAGCACGTGCTTTTTCGCGGAAACGTTTTAATGATGCTTCTGATCTGCGGCGATTTGCACCACGCAGGCCGATTTCGTCATCGTCTTCGCCGTCCCCAATTACGATATCACGCAGATGGATTTTGCCAGACTTTTTGAAATCTTTCTTTGAATTACCAAATTTAGAACCGCGTTCTTCGTCATCGTTATCACGATTTTTGCGATTGCCACCAGCCACAGCATTGTTTGTAAATACTTTTGGTTGTTGTGTGTGTTTTGAGCGTACAGGTTGTGCGATGTCATCTGCAGGTTCTGTTGTTTCTGCATTATTTGCACTTTCGCGTGCAGCCAGTTGTGATTTAACCTGTTGGTATTCACGATTTTCGCGTTCGATTTCTGCGGCACGTGCAGCACGTGCTGCTTCTTCTTCGGCTTCGCGTTTTTTACGTTCTTCTTCACGTGCTTTGGCGGCTGCCAACACTGCACGCAGTTTTTCATCTGCGGCATTTTTTGGTGCCGCAGGTGTATTTGGTTCATCACGCAGTTCTTTGCTGCCAGGTGCAACAACACGGCGACGGCGTTCTACGAACACCGCGTCGCCTTTTTTGCTGCGAACCGCATCAGTTGTTACAGATTTTCCAAGTGTCAATGTTGCCATATGTGCCACCTTGTTTTTTATTTTAGTTTAATTTATTCTTCGTCTTGGTTGATGTTGTATGCAATTTCACGTGCTTTCATAATTACACGACCGGCCAAGCGATTTGACATTGTATCTTCGCCCAAGATTTCAATCAGTTCATCAGATGCCAAGTCTGCCAAATCTTCCAAAGATTTGATGCCTGCTGCACCCAATTGCATAATGATTGGACGTTTGATAAATGTAAAGTTCAACAAATCATCAGACATACCCAGTTTGTGACCTTCTTCGAAATAGTTTTCTTCGATTTTTTCCAGATATGTTTTTGCACGGTTTTGCAATTCTGCTGCTAATTCTGGGTTAAATCCTTCGATTTCTTCTAATTCTGCGATATCAACAAATGCGATTTCTTCGATTGTACGGAAACCTTCGGTGATTAACAGTTGTGCAATCATTTCATCAACGTCCAACGCACCGATAAACAGTTCTGTCTTTTCTTTGAATTCTTTTGCACGTTTTTCTTGTTCTTCGGTTTCGTTCATAACGTCAATGTTCCAGCCTGTCAACTGTGAAGCCAAGCGAACGTTTTGACCGCGACGACCGATTGCCAAAGATTGTTGATCTTCGTTAACAACGACTGCTGCTGTGCGTGTATCTTCGTCAACGATGATTTTTGCAACTTTTGCAGGCTGCATTGCGTTAACAATGAATACAGCAGGGTCTTCAGAATACAAGATAACGTCAATTTTTTCACCATGGCATTCGTTGATAACAGGTTGGATACGTGTACCTTTGATACCAACAGTCATACCAACAGCGTCGATAGATGGGTCTTGTGTTTCGACTGCGATTTTTGCGTGTGAACCTGGGGCACGTGCCACAGATTTGATTTTGATAATTCCTTCATAGATTTCTGGAACTTCCTGGACGAACAGTTTTTCCATGAACATTGGATGTGTACGTGTCAAGAAAATCTGTGGACCAGTATTAGAACGTGTAACGTCCATAATCAATGCACGTACGCGATCGCCAACAGCCAGTTTTTCACCAGGGATTAATTCTGTGCCTTTGATATAGCCTTCTGCTTTGCCGTTGATATCAACAAAAACACTGCCAAATTCGATGCGTTTTACAACGCCACTGACGATATCGCCAATAGTATCTTTGAATTCTTCGAATTGACGGCCTTTTTCTGCATCGCGAACACGTGCAGTCATCATTTGTTTTGCAGTTTGGAAAGCCATACGGCCAAATTCTGGTTCTGGCAGTGCGTCTTCTACGACATCACCAACAGATGGGTCTTTTGCATATTTTTTTGCCTGTGCCACAGTCAACATAGTATTTGGATTATATTCTTCGCCTGCTGCTTCGACTGATTCAATAACGTCGAACAAGCGTTTTACATAAATAGCACCATTTTTACGATCGATATTTGCGATGATGTTAAATTCTTCGCCATATTTATGTTTTGCGATTTTTGCGATTGCCGCTTCCAGTGATTCGATAACGATTTCACGGTCAATTTGCTTTTCCTGGGCCAAAGAATCAATAGCCAACAGCAAATCCTGACGAGGCATAGATACAAAAGACATTTGTTTACTCCTTTGTGTTTTTCAGATGTCTTACTGAAAGAGTGGGGTTTTTCAACCCCGCCCTTAAAATTTTTATTTAAGAACGATATATATTATATATACGAATCGTGAAAATACAAGGAAAAAATATACCTGCATAAAAGTGTGGCGTTGTATATTTTTTTGATTTATAATCATGGCACTATGATGAACTTTATAAAGAACTTGTTTATGCCAGCGGCAAGCAAAACAACAGCTGGTGCATTGGCGGCCAAATTTGGTCTGGAATTACGTGGTGATGCAAACGCACCTGTGCGTGGTGTTGCACCAATCGCAGATGCGAAACCGGGACAGTTGGCTTTTTATTCCACAGAACAAAACAGTAATGCGTTCAAGATTTTGCCAATATCTGTATTGGAAAATACGCGTGCAACTGTAATATTGGTTCAACCAGAAATGGCAAAACATGCCCCCAGTGGTACAACACTGTTAATCACGGACAGTCCACGTGGCAATATTGTTAAAATTCTGGGTGAAATCTATCGTGAAAAACCACGCTTTGGTATCAGCAAACATGCGTTTATTGAACGTGGTGTATTCTTTCGTAAAAAGCGTACTAATTATGTTGGTCAATTTGTAACAATTGAACGTGGTGCGTCAATCGAACCAGGGGTCAAGGTTTATCCAGGTGCATATATCGGTCGTGGTGTTGTATTGGGGCGTAATACAATTGTACACAGTGGTGCACACATTGAAAATGCTACCATTGGTGCAGACAGTGTGATTAATGCAAATGCTGTTATCGGCAAAGATGGGTTTGGATATACACGTCAAAATGGCAAGAATATATTTATCCCACATGTTGGTCGTGTTGTGATTGGCGAACGCGTATCGATTGGTTCGAATACGTGTGTTGACCGTGGTGCGATGACAGATACAACAATTGGTAATGGGACCAAGATTGATAACCTGTGTCAGATTGCACACGGTGTTGTGATTGGTTCTGAATGTTTCTTGGCCAGTGGTACTGGAATTGCTGGTGGTGTTGTGGTTGGCGATCGTGTACTGTTGGGTGGACATGTTGGTATTGCCAATGGTGTGAAAATTGGTAACGATGCATCGGTTGGTGCAAACAGTGGTGTGTTCCGCAACGTTCCAGAAGGTGAAAGTTATATGGGATATCCTGCGGGGCCTGGTACTGAATTTATGCGTCATTATGCGTGGTTGCGTAAAAATTCTAAAAAATAGTATAAAAGTGGTAAAAAATGATTGCTGATATAAAAGAAATAGAAAAGATAATTCCGCATCGTGGCGATATGCGTATGGTTGATGAAATACGCGAATATTCTGACACCAGTGCTGTTGGTGTAAAATATGTACGTGACGATGAATTCTGGTGTGCGGGTCATTTTCCTGGCAATCCGATTATGCCTGGTGTATTACAGGTCGAAGCATTGGCACAAACTGCATGTTTTGTTGCGTTTAAACGTTTGTCTGATGCAGAACGTAAAAATATGCTGGGGTATTTTACCACAATGGAAAAGATTAAGTTTTCGCACATGGTACGTCCCGGCGATAAACTGGAATTGCATGTTGAATTATTGGTGACCAAGATGGGAATGTATAAATTCCACGGTATCGCGATGGTGGCCGGTAAAAAGGTTGCAGAATCGACATTTACAGCAGTTTTGCAAAAAGTAGAACAATAAAAATACCGCCAATGGCGGTTTTTTATGTGTGGTTTTTATAAATAATATTGACAAAATATAATATTAGTGTATTGTTGTATTGATAATATATCAGGATAACAATATGGATTTTAAAGCGATTTTTCAGAATTTTAAAAACGTGTTCAGTTTCAAACCCAGAACATTGATTGTTCGGTATGATACAAATGATGTGAAAATTGATTTATTGAAAAAGAATGATATGGGCGTAACGTCACAGACGTTTTATAAATTGATGTCGCCAGAATTTAGGTTGGATAATAATCGGCACAGCAGTGGATTAAAAATAACCACGCTGATAGATAAAAAGACAGGTGGTCCTGTACGTGCCTATGTCGCCAGAATTGAAAGTGATGAACCAAATTCAGAAAGATATTGCATAATGATAGAAGATGCAAATGGTGGTAATCAGGTTGGTGATAAATATTACAAGACCGTTGGAACAACTTATTTTTACATTGATAACAAAGAAAAAATGATAATGCCAAAATTCGAACTGATATTAAAAGAAGGCGTTATGTATGAAAAAATCAGTTCCTATATGAATGCGTCTGGTAATTCTGAATATGCCGGCATTGGAACCAGATTGCATCAGATAAGAATTGAAAGAATGTTGCAAAGTGGTATGGGAAATTCATGCATTGTTGCCAAGGGGAATTCTTTTCCGTTTCATTATTCGATGGGATACAGATTAAGACCAGGTGTATTGCCAATCCGCAGTTGTTTTAATGTTTTAAAAGATTTGTCTGTTCGGAACAACAAAACGATAGATGAAAATACAAAATATTTATTTGCAAAACAACAAGACAATGAATATGTTCTTGACCGTTCTGCAACTATGGAACACTTTTTGTATGATTATTACAAAAATGGTGGTACAGAATTGCCAGATGTTATGCCAAATATGTTTTTAAATGAAACGTCATTGTCCAATTGGGTAAAGATGATTAAACAACAGCCGATATTATATTAATCTGTAAAAAAATCCCCCAAACGGGGGATTTTTTAAAACGACACAGCATCATCACAATCACAATCCGATGAATTACAGTTTGCATATGGCAATACACAATTCTGATGACAAGATAATGCAATAATATTGCTTGCTAACTTTGTGCCGACCGGAATACTGCGACCATTTGCCAAAGATTCACATTTTACAGTTGCATTTTCAGCAAAAGTGCCGTCAGTGTTCTGTTTATAGTATTTATAGCACCAGTAACGGTTTTCGTTTGTACTACCTTGGCAGTATGTCTTAGTAGAGTCATTCTTCTCTGTTTGTGTTGATGTTGGTAATTTGAAAGCCAGTGATGGATTATATACAGCACCATCAAATTCGGTTACGCCGCTTGCAAATCCAGCAGAGGCTCCATAAAACTCAAACACCAGCGATTTTATTTCTGTTGGGTTTTGTACAGCATATACCCATTGCTTGATGTAATCAGGTGTTGGGTTTGCAGTACTGTCACCGTTTACAGACATACATGTAACGATTTGTGATTTACATGCATTAATCGCATAGTTCGCCTGGGCGGTATAGTTATTTGAACTTAAACAAGAATTGACATCAGAAATACAATTTTCTGCATAACTGCTGATGATTTCATCTTGGGCAACCTTAATCTGTGTCAATGTGCGTTGCAGATATTCACGGATAACCTGGTTGTCATTTTTATATTTCTTTTTATCGTATGTGTAATTCTGACATTTGTTCAATACAGATGCACACATACCGTATGCCTTGTTATCTTTGATATATCCAATCTTGTGTTGCAGATATGGAATCATAACTTCGCTTGTTGCTGTTACTTCTTTTTCTTCGATATGATCGTTGATATATTCAATCAAGCTGCCGGATGCGGTCCATGCGTTTTTGTTTGAACCGTATGCCCACGTCTTGTACAATCCGTCTATGTGCTGTACAGGTGCAGGGTTTAAACTATCTGTAGAATCTTCGATAATATATCCTGGGGGTGAACCGATAACAACTTCGCCGTTAACCATATATTTACCGGGTGGGTCCAGACAGTTTTCATAGTCTGTACCACAAACAAAGTCATCTTGCATACATGAATCCAATGCGTTTACACAACCACGCAAATCGTATGCGTTTTTCTGTTGTGCAACCATCAGACGTGCCTTTTGCAATACTGCCTTGGCGTTACGTACTGTACGATTCATGTTTTCATTTGAATCGGTCAATGCACGTTCGTATGCGATACACTGTTTGTCGATTTCCAAATCGTATGAATTTGTGATAATTGAAACGTCAACGCCCTGGGCCTGACATGTGTTTAAAACTGCCGTTTTGCAACGTGCCTGTGCGGTTTTGTACAACTGTTCACCACGTTGATTGCTGATGCTGGATGTGTTTGAATTATTGCCAGCAAACAGTGCTGTTAAATCAAATCCTGTGCTGTCGATATTAAAGTCCATCAATCCAGACAAATCAAATGACACACCTGTTTCGGTTGATGACGCAGTACCTGTTTTAATACCAACAATCATATCTTTGATGTTGTCCAAGTCATTTTTCAACTGTGTGCTGTCTGTTGTGGACTGCATTGCAATTTCTGCTTCGGTCTGGGTGAATAATGTTTCGATATCATCCTTGGTTAAACCGATATATTGAATCTGCTGTGAAACGTCTTGTAATGCTTCGGTTGCAGCCTTTAATGCGTTTTCTGTTTTTTCATAATTCTTGATATTTTTTGAACAAGAACAACGACCCTGGTTATCGTCCAACACATTACAGAAGTTATCCATACATGATGTGTATTGTGATTTACAATAATCTGTCATCTGTACAATTTCATCCATATTTGAAATTGCAGTCTGTTTTTCTGCTGTTGATGTTACGATTGGTTCGTCTTCTTCAACTGAAATTGGTGCTGCTGCTGATACAGAAATTGTGGTTGGGGCACGTGCCTGAATTGCGGACGAAGAACGTGAACTGACGCGGTTTGCAACCATTGGTGTTGTCATGCCAACACGTGCAGTTACGCCTGGATTCGTGTTTGCAGGCATCGCACGGCGTGCAGAAACATTTGTGTTCATGGTTTCGCCAACGTTACGTGATGGACGTGCAGCAACACGGCCGGCATTTTCTGATGCGGCACGTTCAACTGTTTGAACGCCTGTACGTGCAGTTGTTGCATTTCTTGATGATTGGGAATTGCGTGCACTGACGTCGCGTGAATTGACGCTGGTACCAGCACTTGGTACGACGCGGGATGCGGCACGATTTGCAGTCGCACTTCCACGTGGTGTCGCACGTGATGGCTGTGCCACAGGTGTGTTTGCGATATCGTTATTAATCGGTGTAACGTCCGCAAAAGCAGGCAAAACCAACAATCCACTTAATACAACAATCAGTCTTTTCATGATAAATTCCTTCATTCCTTATGTCACATTTTATCATATTGTGCATAGTGTGACAAGCGAAAAAAATAAGAACAAATCATAATTTATGAATAATTTCATAATTCATTAAAAAGTATAATGAATTTGCTTGCGAAAGGCACAGGTTTTCAATATAATTCAATTTTGAACGAAGGATAAAAAATGTCTTGGGTTAAAAAGGTTGCTTTTTGGATTTTTACATTACCGTTGATGGGCTGTACGACCGTGCCAACATCTGTAAATGATGCACGATTAAATGACTATATACCAAAAGTTGGGGCCGTTGATTTTAATTATGATCCGTATCAGACGCCAATTGCACAATGTTATTCAGATGAATTGGCAAATGGCAAGCGTATATCTGGGGCAACATTAATCGAAGACGGTCTGTCTGCATTTATTATTCGTTCTGCGTTTGCACGTATGGCAACCAAGACAATTGATTTGCAGACGTATATATATAGTAACGATTTTTCATCTCATGTCTTAATCGGTGAATTAAAACGTGCTGCAGATCGTGGGGTCAAGGTTCGTATCTTGTTGGATGATTACGGAACCAAGTCGGATATTGTTGATGTTACTTTGTTGAACCAGCATCCTAATATAGAAGTAAAGATTTTTAATACTGTTCCAAATCGATCCAAGATTTTATATTATCCACAGTTTTTAATGGATTTTAATCGTCTGAATTCGCGTATGCATAACAAACTGTTTATTGTTGATAATATTGCATATATTACTGGTGGTCGAAATGTTGGCAGTAATTATTTCTATCCAGAAACAGCATCGAATTTTTCTGATACAGACGTTTTGTTTATTGGTGATATGACGCATTATGCCACAGACAGTTTTAATGAATATTGGAATCATCATTTATCTATACCTGCATCTGTATTTCCAAAGGCAAAGTCAAAAAAGGCGTTGCGTAAACTGGAACGTGCCTTTGCGGACATTGAACGTCGCAGTTCCGAAGAAATCAAGACATACAACAATATTATTAATATGGCACAACAAGAATTTAAGCATAAAAACTTTGATTTCAGTTGGGGGCGTGGAAAATTCCTGGCCGATCCACCAGAAAAAGTCGAAATGACAATGTGCGAAAAAGAACAATATCGTGGTGATATTGTTCGTGCGTTGCAACATTTGTGGAATAAAACGGAAAATTCTGTATATATGTCTGCTGCATACTTTGTGCCGGGGCAGGGTGGACTGGAAAGT
Organism: Candidatus Enterousia sp.; assembly: GCA_045643965.1. Classification (GTDB taxonomy): domain Bacteria; phylum Pseudomonadota; class Alphaproteobacteria; order Rs-D84; family Rs-D84; genus Enterousia. The sequence goes on from JAZRGB010000002.1 coordinate 9,424, forward strand.
ATCTTGCGTGAAGAAAATTCTGGTGTTCACATGACGATTGTTACAAATTCTTTGGCATCAACAAATGCACCGACTGTATATGCAAAATGGGAAAAATACAGAAAACACCTGATTGAATCTGGTGCAGATGTATATGAATTTATGGTGTCTGCTGAAAATTTACGTGGCAAAGAACACGATCGTGAAAGAAAACAGTCCAGTTTTTCTGTGTTGCACAGCAAAACGATGGTTTTCGATGATGATATTTCCTGGATTGGCAGTTTTAATCTTGATCCACGCAGTGCTTATTATAATACTGAAAATGTTGCGATATTTGAAAGTCGTGATTTTGCTAATAAACTGCGTGAAATGATTGTCAAAGATACGCAAACATCATGGCGTGTGACATTAGATGAAAATGGAAAGACTGTATGGACCGGTCGTCGTTCGTATGATAAACAGCCCCGGGTTTATAAATATGCACCAGACACATCGATTTTTCGCCGTGTATGGAAATCTATATGTAATCTGGTGCCAGAAAAGTTTGTTTAAAAAAAACCGCATTTGCGGTTTTTTTTAATGATGATGCGACAGTAAATGTAATATTAAACTGATGATAAATATAACAGTTATAACAGATAATACAACACGTTGTACGCCATGTGATGTCTTGCCACCGCATTGTTCGCACTTGCATGAGCATTCACGCAGTACCAGATGCCAAGACAGTACCAACATTGCCCCAGAAAATATAAACAACCATGGCTCCAGCCAGTGTGGTAATATATGAAAATGTGCAGCGTCTGGTGCGATTAAGCCGATAACTGCCAACAACATTGGTATCCCACAACAGAATATATGTGGTGCGATTGTTGCGATAATTCCGATTTTAACAGCCTTGTTTTTCATTGTGTATCCTGTGTTTTTGGCGTCCCCAACAGGGCTCGAACCTGTATCTAATTCTTAGGAGGAATTTGTTCTATCCTGTTGAACTATGGGGACAATAACGCGATATTATAACAAAATAAAATAGTGTTCAATAATTTTTATATTTAAGTTGACAAAATAAATAATTTGTATTATATTAATATGAGCAAGAGGTAAAAAATGGCAAAAACATCTTTTTATGAAGGTCGTATTTATAGGGATGATAAAACGGAAATAGTCAACGTTGATATGGCTGCGTTGCCATATGAACTGTTTGATGACGAACATCCGTTGTTTATCGCATCAGATGTGGTTATGGAAAAGAACAAGAAAAAGCCATTACCAGACTTTTCTAATGTGATAGTTACCGGTTCTTTTGATTGTTCGTCATATATCGTTACACCAAAAAGTGTTTTGCCAACAGGTATCAAAGAATTAAAGTGTTTGTATTCTATAAAAAGTTTGGCGGATTTAAAAGGTATTTTGCCTGTATCTGTATGCAAGGTTATTATCAGAAATGCTCTTTTAAACTCTATTATAGACTCTGTTAAACGAAATGAAAAGGGTCCACTGGAAGTCGCACGACAGTTTGTCAAAGATAATCCAACAGTCAAAGTTATTTCTGATAAAAACGTACTGCTGGTCGATGTGCTCAAGCAAGTTACGGCAGAAAAAGCAACCGTTTCAACAAAACAAACGAAGAAAGAATCTGTAAAACCGACAGTAGAAACCAAAACTGACGATTGGTTGTCTAATGAAGAATTGATACAAATATACAAGGAAAGTAGCAATGTATCTGGCGATTTAACAGATGAAGATATTGAACGTGCAATCAGAATATCCAAGGGTAAAAAGTCGCATTTAAATTTGGAAAAACGCGAAATGAAGCGTGCAGATAATGCGATTATCAGTTGTGTTCGCCGCAATGAAGTACCGCGTATTTTGAATTTTATCCAAGAATACTTTAAACGTGACACAACAAAAGCGAAAAAAGATTTTATCACTGGTTCTGAACGAAAAACAGAACAGGTAACAAAACAACAGGTTGCACAAAAAAATTATTTCGTTGGTGATAAAGAAGTTCAAGAAACTGTTATAAAAAAATATATAAAGAACAGTGTTTGGAAGGCTGTATGCAACCACTGTAAAAATGATATTGATAAAAAAATAGCATTTTTGCAGGCGATTGAATCTATTAATGTTCGACCAGTTGATACAGCAGGTAAAAAAGTTTGCTTCATCGAAGATAATTCGTTGAAGATATCGCCAACAGTGACATTTAAAAATGCACAATGGTTAAGTCAGGGTTTTGGTACGCTGGATGATCGTGCTCGCATTATTTGGTGTATGAACGAACATGGTTTTATTGCAACAGAATACTTTGAAGAACATGAAAAAAAGCAATCTGTTGATTACAAAAAGGCTATTCGCGAAAAAAATGTGGGTGTATTTACACCAGACGATACTGTTTTTGTTTCGGATTTAATCAAAGAATTAACAGCAGAACGTGAAGCAAAACAGGCTGTTGCTGCGACAGAATCTGAAAAAATTGCTGCCCAAGTTGCAGAACCTGTAAAGTCGGTTGTTGCTGAACCTGTGGTTGAAAAAACTGTGACACCTGTCAACGTTCGTACCAGACAACGTATTCGCAGAGAAGCGGTTCCAACCAAGACAACAACGGCGAATCCGCACACAAACAAAATCAAACGTCAGGTACAGGTTTTGGAATGTGCAGAACAGCCATTGGCAGAACAAAAAAAAGAATCAAAGTCTGAAAATGTTGCAGTCGTAGCAGAACAGACAGCAAAAGATGTTCCAAATGATATTGTTTGGACCGATTTTGATTCTTTGCATGCGTCTTTTACAGTCAAAATTCAAGAATTCAATGCGGCACAATCTGATTTGATGGCAAAATTGAATGCTGAAACAAATACAGATGTTGCATTGGAATATGTACAACAGTTGCATGGTATCTTGTTTAATAAGAGAAGACATGAAATTGTGTTGAACAGACTGAATACAATGAAACAAGAATTGCAAAAGATAAAGCAAGACTTTTCAAAACAAATGTAAAAAAGCGGGATTTGTATCCCGCTTTTTTGTTTATTTAAATATTGCAAGTTATTTTTAACCATGTATAATACCAAGCAATTTAAACACAAGGGAAAAAAGAAATGGCAACAATTACAAGAAATGATTTTGCAAACAGATTGCGTGAACGTTTTGGTTTAACAACGGCAGACGCATATAAAATGGTTGACGTTGTATTTGATGAAATTTGTGAATCGCTGATTAATGGCGAAGAAGTTAAATTTGCAGGATTCGGCACTTTTAAAATTTTGGAAAAAAATGCACGTATGGGACGTAATCCAAAAACAGGTGCTTCTGCAGTGATATCTGCACGTCGTGTTGTGTCATTCCGACCAAGTACGGAATTTCGTGAACGTGTTGCAACAAAAAAATAAACCTGCCGCCATTTGGCGGTTTTTTATGGATGTTTAAAATTATGATAACCAGAATAAAGTCTGTCTTAACTGAAATTGGATTTTGTGCCAAAGATGTTGAATCTGTGTCACAAGATATTTTTAATGCTTATACATCTGCCGAACGTTGTTATCATAATATAAATCATATTTTTAAAATGCTGGATAATTTTGATGACTTTATACAATGTTCTGGGTGTACAACAGTTGTTAAAAATATTAAAGAATTTGCATTTGCAATAATAATGCACGATTATATTCATGGTACAACTGATGATGTTAATAAAAGTGCACAAAAAGCCAAAGATTTTTTGCATAAAATTTCTTTGGAATACGATACAGAATATGTTGAAAAATTAATACGTGCAACTGATTATAATAAATATTTAAAAACTGATTTTGATGAACAATTAATGCAAGATTTAGATTTAAATACTTTGGGTGCTGATTATGCTGAATATTCAGAATACTCAAATCAAATAAGATGTGAATATATACGATATCCAGATTTGATATTTTACAAAGAAAGAATAAAAGTGCTAAATACGTTTTTAAATCGCAGGTATATTTTTAATACTGAATATTATCGCGATAAGTATGAACGTACGGCACGTGATAATATTGCAAAAGAGTTATCAAAGATAATTGCATTTGCAGATTAAAAAATCCCCCAACTGGGGGACTTTTTATTTAACAGGTTTCCAACTGCTGGTATCCAGATTTTGTAAATCTGCCGGTAATTTATCATTAGTCATTGTGTTCCAATGTTGTGTGCGACCAAATGGTCCGATTTTGCCACGTACGTTTAATACGTTTGGTTTATCTTGCCACATTACACTTGAATAAACCTTGCCAGATTTTGGATCCATGATTTTTCCATCGGAATATTCGTTGTCATCTTCATCCCATTCCATGTTCCATATTATATCTAGTCCAACCATTGTTGGTTTGCCAGCGACATTATCAGCAATACGTATTGGATTTGATAATGTTTCAGAAATTTTACCATCTGTATCATACAGTGCAATTATACGTCCGCCAATTTCAGTGTCATCGCCATCTTGGTATTGATAGATTTGTACAATTGATTTTGGTTTATTTGTTTCGTCGTCAATGGTTTGATATGTTCCAACAAATGGCATTGCAGCATGTGCTAACAATGGCATCATAAAAACGGTTAATGCGGATAAAAAACTTTTTCTCATAATAAATTTCCTTTGTGTTGTTTTATATTGGACAATATCAGTATATTGATATTTTTTATTTTACGTAATAAAAAAGTGATGCATAACGCATCACTTTTGTTTTACCACAATTTTACACGATTTTGTGGTGTGATATACATTTTATCGTTTGGTGTAATGTTAAATGCATCATACCATGCGTTGACGTGTGGCAATATACCATTAACACGATTTTTGCCCAACGAATGTTCATCAACTTTTGTTCTGCGAAGTTCTTCGTCTGCACGGATGTTGGCGGACCATACACCTGCGTATGCAATAAAGAAACGCATATCAGATGTTAATCCATGTACGGTTTCAGATTGTGTGCCAAAGTTTTTATATGCATCAAATGAAATTGTTACACCGCCAAAATCAGCCAAATTTTCACCCAGTGTAAATTCGCCGTTTGCGTTAACTTCGTTATTAATTTTGATTGTGTTAAAAAATTCCTTCATGACATTTGCACGTTTATCAAAACCTGCTGCGTCATCTGTTGTCCACCAGTCTTTCATGTTTCCGTCTTTGTCAAAGTGGCGACCAGAATCATCAAATCCGTGTGTCATTTCGTGTCCAATAACAGCACCGATTGCACCATAGTTAAACGCATCATCTGCATCCATATCAAAAAATGGATATTGTAATATTCCGGCTGGAAAACATATTTCATTTGTTGATGGGTCATAATATGCATTAACTTCATGTGCGTTCATATACCACAGTGTTGGATCGTTTTCTTTCCCGATTTTTTCAATCCAAAATGCGTCTTCGAATTGTGCAACACGCATCATATTTTCCCACAGCGAATCATTTTTTATTTCCAGTTTTGAATAATCACGCCATTTGTCTGGATAACCAATTTTTGCCTTGAATGTTGATAATTTTTCCAGTGCTTTTTGTTTTGTTGTGTCACTCATCCAATCCAGATTTTCGATACGCATTGCATATGCACGTTGCAAATTTTTTACCAACTGTTGCATACGTTTTTTTGCATCAGATGAAAAATATTTTTCAACATATAATCTGCCAACTTCTTCGCCCAGTGCACCATCAATCATTGAAACAGCACGTTTCCAGCGTGGTTTTTGTTCTTTTTGGCCGGCCATTGTGCGGTTATAAAAATCAAAAGTTATATCATATGTTTTATCGTCCAATAATGTGTCGGCAGAACTGACAATACGATACTTTAAATATGTTTTTATTAATTCAAAATCAGTATCGTTCATAATTGCAATTGCTTCGTAAATTGCTTCTGGTTGTCCGATATTGATAAATTTTGCGTGTTGTGCACCACGTGCAGTCAAGAATTTATCCCAGTTAAATCCTGTGAATTTGTTTTTGATATCATCAATGCTCATCTTATGATAATTTGCATGTGGGTCGCGTAATTTTTCTTTTGTGTAAAAAGATTTTGCCATACGTTCTTCCAGTTCGTACAATTTTTTTACATCAACATCGATGCCAAAGTTTTGCATTTGTTTTTCAATAAATTCTTGATATTTTTTTCTGATGTTAATTGATTTTGCATCTGTGTCGAAATAATAATCGCGTGATAATCCCAAACCGCCTTGAACAATATTGTATAAAAAGTGATCACTGTCCATTTCATCCAGTGCAACACCGTCGCCCCAAAATGCGGATGAAAATTTTGACATATTCCCCAAATATTCTTCCAGATTGTCGCGTGTTAATTTGTCGATTTGTGAAATCAAATTTGTAACAGGTTTTGTACCGTCGTTATTTAGTTTTTCGACGTTCATTGCAATACTATACAGTGTGCCAATTTTACCAGTATCTTTTTCTGAAATTTCACGTGTGCGTTCTAGATTTGTGTTGATTAAAACTTCGAATGAGCCATACCTGGAATAATCATCAGGAATTGGATTCGCAATACGCCAACCATTTGTTGCGTATTCATAAAAGTCATTTCCTGCATGAAAGTTTGTGTCCATGTTTTCTGTTTTGATGCCAATGCTCACTGTTTTCTCCTTTGTAATTATACATGCGTATGCAATAGAAAGTACGACTGCGATTATGCCGATTATATTTAGTTTTTTGTGTTTCATTTTTTTTATTTCACCATGTTTACTAAAATGTCATCCAAGATTAACATGCCACGATCTGTTGTGCGTATTCTGCTGTTGTTTATTTGTACCAGTTCTGGGTGTGTGTTAATCCAGTTTATATCAATAGCTTTTTTTACGTCTTCTGTCAATGCACAACCACGTGTTGTTCGCATTCCGGTCAGAATTATTTCTGTGGTACGTGTGGTATCTGATATTTTTTCAAACCTTTGATACGCACCCAACTGTTCGTACCAATTGTTATTTAAATAAATACGACCTGCAGCCCCAATTCCAATTCCAATATATGCGTCCCCATCCCATATGTTTTCATTGTGTTTACAGTGTTGGTCGTGTGTTGCATAGTTTGATACTTCGTACCGTGGCAGGTTCAGTGTGTCACCAATTGCGATATACATTTGTGCCATTGTGTTGTTATCAGGCATTTGCAAATTCATTTTACCAAAAGGTGTGTTTTCTTCGATGGTTAATTCGTACAAAGAACAGTGTGTTAGTCCCAGTTTGTTTATTTGATTGCATGTTTCGATAACTTCATCAACGTTTTCGTTCGGCAGTCCATATATAAAGTCAGCGGACAATCGTATTCCGATATTATTTGCGTCGTCCAGCAGTTGCAGTGCGTCGTGAACGTTGTGTCTGCGACCCAAGAATTGCAGTTTTTTATCGTTTAAACTTTGTATGCCAACAGACAGTCTGTTTACACCCAGATTGTAAAATTCAGTTAATTTTTCGCGATTTAATGTTTTTGGGTTTGATTCCAGTGTGATTTCTGCATCTGTTGCTAAATTAAAGTTTTTTTGAATTGTTGTGATGATTGTATCGAATACAGATGTTGGCATCAATGATGGCGTTCCACCCCCAAAGAAAACGGTTGGAACATCAATTTTACCCAGTTTTTGTCCCCAAAATATGATTTCGTTGCAAATGTCGTTACAGTATTTGTCCCAATCTGGTGTACTGCATGCGTGTGAAAAGAAAGCACAATAATTGCACTTGGACATACAAAAAGGTACATGGATATAAATATTATGTGCGATATTTGTCATTTGTTGTGTATTTTACAATTTGAATTTAATCGTGCAAGTTATAAATGAAAATACTTTTTTCAAATGAATTTTTATGATATACTATATTCAAGTCATATTGATATGAAGGTAGGAAAAATATTATTTTTATCAAGCCTTTTGGCTCCGTTGGCGGTGTTTGCTGCGAACGAAGGGGTGCCTTCATACTATCAAACATATTCAGGTCCAAATGCAAATCAGGCATCTTATGGTCGATATGCAGACCGTGGCTATACAAAATATGTGGGCCAGTCTGGTACAAAGCAGGTTGTTGGTTCTCGTTCTTATTCTTATCAGGTTCCACGTCCGCAAATGCCAAATACTTATGGGACAATGACACCAAATGGTATTGCAATGCCGATTGAAGCAGAGCCAAAGACCAATATTTATGCTGGATATTCCAGACGTTTTGCGGATTTTGAATTTGAAACAGGTGTAAATTCTATTTTGGAATGGGACGATATGATTTGGAATGAAATCACTGTCGGGGCCCGTCATAATTTTAGTTTGCGTAATTTTGATTTAAGTGCTTACGGTGAATATACCCGCGGTGAAATGTCGCATGGTGGATTGTCTATGGACTATGACTTGAAACCATTTGATGAAGCATATCCAGAATATGGAATCTTTACAATTTCTACGGGTGATCAGTCTGGTCGCAGTGACCATTTCAGATTTGGAATTACAGCACATCATGCGTGGGATATTGGTGGTTGGAAATTGTCGCCAACGTTTGGTTATGAAATATTTAAACATAATCTAGAAATGGCGAACCATTACTATCCAAATCCTGGTATTTATTTGCCATTGATGACAGATACGGGCGAATATATATATGGTGACGCGTATGGTGAATATTATTCTGTGCCAGTTGGAACAGCGGTTCCCGAAGATTGGTATCAGGTATGTATGTCGCCAGAAGATATCAAGGTTGTAACAAACGTTCCATCCGGTTATATTGATGGATTTGGTGTGCTGGGGGATTCGTTGGTAACAGGTGATTATGAAATTACAATGGGTACCGTTCCATGGGGTGTTGATTCTGGCGAATGTGTAATTATTGGTGGTGATGGTCCTGTTATTGTCGAAGGTACAACACACATATACAATACAACTTGGTCTGGGTTTTATGTTGGTTTGGAAATTGAAAAACAAATGACTTTAAAAGACAAGTTGCGTATGTATTTCCAAATTGGTATGCCGAAATATTCAGCCGAAGGTATTTGGCCAAATCGTACAGACTGGCAACAGAACCCAAGTTTCTTGGACGAAGGCAGTAATGATGCATATTCATACATGGCAGAAATGGAATATGATTATAAACTATCTGACAGATTACGATTGTCCCTAAAGGTTGATACAAATTATTTCCATGTTGGAAAAATACCTGGGGAATTGTATGTTGCAGAATACAGTCAATATGTTATCGATGAAAACGGTCAATATGTTATGGTCGAAGAATATGAATATGACTCGCTGGGGAATATTATTGGAACGTATTATGTGCCAATGCTAGAAACTGTTCCGGCACATACTGAAAAAGTTACAGATTCTTTGAAACGTGCGGTATGGCAATCGTTTGGTTTGCATATCGGCTTTAAATACGCATTTTAATATATTTTTAAAGGGTGCTTTGTTATGAAAAAAAGTATATTGTGGCTGATGTTGGCTGTGTTTGTTATACCTGTTTGTGCGTATGCAGAACGCGGGGCATTTGATGTTGAGCGTTGGTATGGAATGATTGATTCTGTCAAAGAAAAAGCAGCATCCCAAGGAATATCACAAGATACTATAAATCAAACAGTTCGTTCTGTTGGTTTTATCCCATCTATTATAAAAAGTGACAAGAATCAATCTGAATTCAAACTAACAATGCAACAATATTTAGACAGAACAGTGTCAAAATCACGTATCGATCAAGGTTTGATAATGCGTAAAAAATACCCAACAATGTTATCGCGTGTCGAAGCAAAATATGGGCTGCCACCACATGTTATTTTGGCGTTTTGGGGACTGGAATCAAATTATGGTGCTGTGAAATCAAAACATAAATTAACTGATGCATTTTTTACATTAATGTATGATGGTCGTCGTGAAACTTTCTTTACTAATCAGTTATTGGCATTGATGAAAATTGCGGATAAAAATAAACTAGATATAAATGATATTCGTGGTTCTTGGGCGGGGGCGATGGGACATTTTCAGTTTATACCAACAACATTATCGCAGTATGGGGTTGATGGAAATGGTGATGGTCGTGTTGATATCATAAACAGTGTCGGCGATGCAATGTTCAGTGCAGGAAACTATCTTAATAAGTTAGGATGGAATCCAAACGAAAAAATTGTCAGACGTGTAATTTTGCCGGCTGATTTTGATTTGTCTATGCTGGATGGCAAAACAAAATTAACGTTGCCACAATGGGCGGCACTGGGGGTTACAAATCCAGATGGATCGCCAATACCATCTAATCAAATGACGGCTGGATTGGTTGCGGATACTGCGTATGTTCAGTCTTTGCGTGATGCTGCACGCACTGCGGCTGAAAATGTCAATGCGGATACAGATGTGGCACCAATGCCTGTTATAGAAGCATATTTAACATATCCGAATTTTTACAGAATAAAGAAATGGAATAACTCAAATTGGTATGCGATTGCGATTGCCAATCTTGCGGACCAGTTGAAATAAAAATAATTGATATGTTGGGTTTTCTCTGATATTCTTCCTATTATAAATATTACAAAGGGATATATTTATGGCTATAAAAGTACGTGATTTTGAAGTGCGTTTAACCAGAAACAAAGAAGAAAGAAAGCAGGTTCGTCAACTGCGTTATCAGGTCTTTGTTGAAGAAGAAGGTGCAAATACAACCGAAGAACAGCGTGCACTGGGCGAAGAATATGATGCTTATGATAGATATGCAGAATATATGGCAGTATTCCATAATGGTCGTGTTGTTGGTACGTACCGTATAATCGACAGAAATGCAGCCGAAAAAATGGGCGGTTTTTATACAGAAAATGAATTTAATATTTCCAAGATAAAGAAATATAACGGCAATATCGTTGAAATGTCACGTGCATGTGTTGCCCCAGAATATCGTGAAAATGCATTGGTAATGCGACTGTTGTGGGCTGGGCTGGGCGAAATGATTATGCGTCGTAAAATTGAAATTTTATTTGGTGTTGCATCATTTGTTGGAACAAAACCTGTTAAATCTGCCCAGGCAATATCATATTTGTACTATAATCATTTAACGCCATTGCGTTTGCGTGCAACAGTATTGTCTGAAAAATTTGCCGAAGGTATAAATCCAAAAATGTCACGTATGAATATATTGCCTCGTGAATTTGTTGACGAAGCGGATGCAAAATCAGAAATGACACCACTGGTCAAAGGGTATTTGCGTTTGGGTGCAACATTTGGTCGTGGTGTATTTATTGATAAACCTTTTAATTCATACGATGTGTTTGTAATGATTGAAACACGCAAAATGAATGCGACATATCAAAAACATTTCTTGGGTCGTGAAAACGCATTGGGTGAACCAGAAGACAAAGATAATATTATCAAAACAGTGGGCAAGATTATAACGTTCCCTGTTGTTGGGTCTTTCAAGGTTGTGCGTGCATTGGTTGAATTTTTGTTGCACGAAGATGCGGCAGATGCCGAATATATCGAAGATGCACCAAAATCGGAAACAGAAGAACAATAACAAATGGCAAAATTACGCAAACAAAATATTTTTAACACAACCGCAGCGGCGATAAAATTCGTGCTGTTTTGGGTAATGGTGGTTGTTCAGTTGCCTATTATTTGCCTGTTGCCAACGGGCAGTAAATTATCTGTACGTTATATGCCTGTGTTTATGTGGTTCTTGATAAAGTTGGCAGGGATAAAAATAGTTGTGCATGGAAAATTATCAGATAAACGCCCATTGATGGTTGTGGCTAATCATATATCGGTATTTGAACTGGCGACATTTCCATTGGCCTTTCGTGGCAGTTTTATTGCTAAAAAAGAAATGGAACATTGGCCATTGGTTGGCTGGGTTGCAAAAAAGTTTGGTGTGATATTTGTAGATCGTCGCCCATCACATGCACGTGATGCGTTGGGGGTTGTACAACGTGCTGTGCAAAGTGTAAAGTATCCAATGATTTTGTTCCCCGAAGGAACAACAACAAACGGTGCGTATGTAAAACCATTTAAAAGTTCATTGTTTAACTTTGTTGAAAATTCAGATGTTACTGTTCAACCGATGGCGATGCATTATCGATACAAAGACGGTACACCAATTGATGAACAGACATTGGCGGATCACTTTGCGTACTTTGATAACAAGAAAATGGATATGGGTCCATTGTGCAAACGTGAACGCAGTGCATTTGGTCAGGTTTTTCATATAATGATGCTGGGTGGTTTTACAGTTGAAATCACATTGTTGCCACCGCCACCCCTGGGGGGGATGGACAGAAAGCAGATTGCTGACGTACTGCAAAAAATAGTGTCAGAAAAATATATGGAATTAAAAGATAAAAAATAAAAACAAAAAAGAAAAGAAATGAGAATTGAAAATTTATGTGTTAAACGTTTAATTGGTGATGTTGCAGGTGCAACAACACATGGCCATAAAATGGCAGTAAAAGGTGGGTATATCTATCAAACATTTCAGGGTGGTTATACGTTAAGTCCGCTGGGTTGGCGTGTTGTACGCAATATCGAAAATATTATTCGCAGTGAAATGGATGCGATTGATGGTCAAGAAATATTGATGCCTGTTGTGTCTGGTGCAGATATTTGGCGTGAAAGTGGTCGTTATGACACTGTCGATGTTCTGGCAAAGTTCAAAGGCCGTTCTGGTACAGATTATGTGTTAAATCCAACACACGAAGAAGTTGTTGTGGATTATGTTAAATCTGTATTAGAAACGTATCGTCAGATGCCATTTATGGTTTACCAGATTCAAACAAAATTTCGTGACGAATTACGTGCACGTGCAGGTTTGATTCGTACACGTGAATTTATCATGAAAGACGCATACTCTTTCCATGAAACACAATCAGATTTGGAACAGTATTATAATCGTTGTTTGGATGCTTATAATCGTATTTTTGCACGTTGTGGGCTAAAGAACGTTGTCAGTGTATTGTCTTCGACTGGCGATATGGGTGGCAGTGTTGCACACGAATTCCAGTTAATAAATGATATGGGTGAAGATACTATTTATCTGTGTGATTGTGGTTTCAGTGCAAACAAAGAACTGGTAAATGATGATGCGGACGTTTGTCCAAAATGCGGTGCAAAATTGAACAAGGTTCGTGGAATTGAAATTGGTAATATTTTCCAGCTGGGAACAAAATATTCTGATTCTATGAATTTGACATACGCTGCACCTGATGGTGAATCAAAACATCCAATTATGGGTTGTTATGGTATTGGTGTTGGACGTACAATGGCCGCTATTATGGAAGAAAGTGCTGATGACAAAGGACCTGTTTGGAATATGGCGACTGCACCTTTTGCAGTCGAAGTTATTGGTCTGGCAGATAAAGAAGGAAAAACATTGCCTTTGGCCGAAAAAATTTATAATGATTTAAAGTCCGCAGGTATCGAAGCGATTTTGGATAACCGTGATGCACGTGCTGGCGAAAAGTTTGCAGATGCAGATTTGATTGCAGCACCAATTCGCTTGATTGTATCTGCCAAGAATTTGGCAAATAATGCAATCGAAGTAAAGTATCGTGTTAACGATGTTGATACAACGGATATGAAAACAACATTTGGTTTGGATACATACATGTCTGAAACGGTTGATACAATATTAAAATTATTGGGTAAATAAAAAAAACGCCGGCATTTGCCGGTGTTTTTTTTATCTGTCGTATATAACAGGTGTTTTGTTTATCGTATAAACACGTCCGTTATTATCGATGTTGTAATACAGATATATCACGTTTGAAGCACCATCTTGTTTTGTCCATGGATTAAACCAGTCTATAACTTGTCTTGATGTGTTATGTGGAAATACCTGATGGAACGTGTTATCAAAAACACGACTGTATTTATCATCAAATTCTGGTGATACAATCATATTCATTGCGATAATACCATTATGTGCAATGCGTGCTTTTAATCTTTGCATAAATTCAACAGTAATTAAACTTTCTGGAACCTGATAAGAATTAGAATAAACGTCCAGTAATATAAAATCATATTGTTCATTTGTGTTCTTTAAAAATTGACTGGCGTCATCTACAACGAACTTTTTATTGGCGGATAATTTTTTGTTCAAGAAATGCTGTTCTGATACATCTTTTAGTGTGCGTTCAATGTCAACAAAAGTGTATTCATTTTGTTCGTCTTTCAGTCCCAGCGTAAATCCACCAGCCCCCAGTACCAGTATTTTATATATTCTGTCGTTTGGCATGCTGTATATAAAATGATTGTTTAAATATCTGACATAATCTGCCGTATGACCATTTTTTTTGTTGTATATAGACATTGGCAGTCCGTTCATATTCAGTATTTTTAAATCACCATATGTTTCAACAGATATTGTTGAATTAGCATTGTTTACAATAATTCCAAATTTAGATTTCTGATAAGTATTGCTGTTAATAAATAAAGACATGCAAATTGTTATAATGCATATCAAATAAATCCACCAGTTACGACGTAATATTAATACACCAATAACGGATAGTATCGTTATTAAAACAACTGTATAATTCACGCCTATAAAAGGCATTAATAATAATGTTGTTGCAATAGAACCAAATACAGAACCACTTGTATCCCATGCCATTATATTGCCTGTACAGTTTGTATTAATTTTGTGTAATTGTCTTGATAGTAACGTTGTATTAAATCCAAACAGAAAAGGCCCCATAGACAGAAATATAATTGAATATATGAATGTTTGTAATGCACCAGATGTTATGCCACCTATATACATCCATGTAAAGTATTGGTTTATCAATGGAAAACTGGCTGCAAATACAGACATGATTGCAATAATTAAAAAGTTCATGTTCAGTATCTTGGAAATTTTTTTGTCTGAAATTTTATTCGATTCACCGATAAAATAACCGAATGACATAAAGCCTAAGAATATTGCCATAATAATACTGGTTATAACAGCACTGCTGCCAACGTAAAAAGATAACTGACGTAATACAGCCAGTTCCAGTGACAGGCTGACATAACCGTTTAAAAAAATTAAAAATATTAATTTGCAGCGACATAATTTTTGCATTTAAAATCCCTCTTACAACATCGCAGGATATTTTAATAAAAAAGTCACATAAACACAAACTGAAATTTAATGCATGTGCATTAATCTGATATCATCAAATTCAGAATGTTTATTAAACATTGCACGTGCAAAAGGACACAGTGTAATAACGTGTCTTTTTTGTTCCCGTGCCATATTGGCAACACTGCGTACCAGGGTCAGTCCGATATCCTGATTTCTATATTCCGGTTCAACGTTTGTATAATCAATAATCAGTTTATCGATACCAACACGGATATATGTTATTTTACCGATAACTTTTCCATTGTGTACAGCGTGAAAGCCGTCGCCAAGTTCTGATACAAGATATTGAATTTCTTTTGTCATACAGAAAATATATCACGCATAAAAACAAATGTGTATATGACAGTATTCAAAAATAAATCCGGCATTGCCGGATGTATTAAATAGA
>JAZRGB010000003.1:0-9531 GCA_045643965.1 Candidatus Enterousia sp.
CCGTATTACAGCGGTGATAACCTGGCATCAGTTCTTGGTGAAAGATATGAGTATCATCCAGAATTTGCACCGACATTTGAAATGTTGACATCGTTCAAAGACAAACAAATGGCATGGTCAGATGCCGAGCCGATTTATCGCAAAACGATTGCTGACCGTGGCCCATTGGCAAACGTATCGCCAAGTGACCTGGACCACATATGTTTGTTATGCACAGAAAAGTCTGCAGATATGTGTCATCGACGTCTGGCCCCTGAATACATTGCCGATATAATTCCAATCGTGGAACTTATTCACTTATAAGTTCGAACCTTTTTCTGGACTATAAAAATGCGAGTTTATCAATAAGATACCCCTTCATAGACATGGTCCAGAAGGGGTGTCGTCAAATATGGGGCGGATAACCGGACTCGAACCGGCGACATTTGGTACCACAAACCAACGCTCTAACCAACTGAGCTATATCCGCCATACTGTGGGTCATACGACCAGAATATGTGCACGACCGAAATTTAATATTGGTGGAGCTGATCGGACTCGAACCGACGACCCCTTGCATGCCATGCAAGTGCTCTACCAACTGAGCTACAACCCCGGTGTGCCGACATATTTTATATGTATTAATCGAAAAAGTCAAATCAATTTGCGATAAAAAGCATATTAATCAAAAAAAATCCCCCGATGTGGGGGATTTCTTATTTTTCCATTTCTTTGACCAGTTCCTTCAGGTCATTAACCCCTGAACCCAAGAAACCAACTTTCTTAGTTGCTTCTATCAATTTACGCGTCTTGGCATCACTGGTTTCTCTTGCCTTAAGCAGCATCTCGTTTGCTTGATTTAATTGACTGTTTTGTCTGTTCAGTTCCTGATTCTGTGCCTGTGCCGCTTTCAGTGTTTGTTTTGTTGTATTTAACGTGTTTGTTAAAGTTTGTAATTCGTCTGTTTTGGCCGACAGTATCTGTCGCAGTTCTGTAATTTGTCGTTGTGACTGTTGCTGTGCTTCTGCGTGTTGCTGCTGTAATTCTGTCAGTTGTCTTTCCAAGGCTTCTGTCTTTTCTGCATATGGATTTGGCATTTTTGAAATATATTCCACAGGATTGCCCATCAAGATTTTGTTTAAATCATATATCGCCTCGATTTGTGAAGATATTTTTAAATCCCCCGTCAATTTGGACGCAATAATAGTTTTGCCGCAAATGTTATTCACTTTTTTCAAATCGGGTGCATCCTTGCTGAATTCGTGTTCTAATTCTTGGCGTGCCAATGTTTCTAAATCAGTAAAGATTTTTCTTGCTTTTTCTTTATCTTCTTTGTTGTTCTGCAACAGTGCGAATAAATCGTCCACAGTTGCCAATGGGCTGTTAGAGCGTCTTAACAGTGCGGCGTTTTTAACATCTTCGCTGATACCTTTGCCATCAACATCAAAAGACTTATAGAACATATATTTCAGTTCTTCGTTGTCAAATTTATCAACCTTGCCCATTAACAGCATCATATAATTTTTAACATCAATTTCGTTTATGATATCGTCGATATAACGTGCGTTGCCACCCCTCTTTGCATAAGACGCAACGGCCACCATTTTAAAAGCGTTCATAAAATCAATACTTTCTTGTTCGTACGGATTTTTTATAACATAATCAAACATATCTATAATTTTGCAATACAAATCCCAAACTTTACGCCTTTTTGGATTTTGTTCTGAATCACGTTTAGATTTTATTTTTCTACACTGGGAAGCATAGTCTGCTTCTGCCCTTGAATCAAAAGTTTGATTGCGAACTTTGCCAGAGGCCAGTTTTGGGTAAAAATAAACGTCGTTCACAAAATCATGTTCTTTATATGCAACTGCATCTGAAAACAGTGCGGCGACTATTTCTTCTAATGTTACAACTGGTATTTCTTTTTTTTCTGGCATCTAATTCTCCCTTATTTTTAGTCGTATTATATCATATTTTAGAATCTTTTCCCAAAGAAATTTAATCACATATTTATCCTTGCCAAGTATCGAATTAATTTGCTAATCTGGTGACAAGACCTAAGGAGTATTAAATATGGATTATCAATTATTAAAATCAGAAGTAGAACAGAAAACCGCACAAACACTGGAAGTTTTAAAGGGTGAATACGCAGGTTTGCGTACCGGTCGTGCATCTGTACATTTGTTGGATGCTGTTCGTGTACCGGTTTATGGTTCTGAAATGCCAATTAATCAGGTTGCAACCGTATCAACACCTGATAACCAGACATTGTCTGTAACTGTTTGGGATATTACAAATGCACCTGCAGTTGAAAAGGCGATTCGTGATTCTGGTTTGGGGTTAAATCCAATGACTGCTGGCGGTGTTATTCGCTTGAATATGCCACCTTTGACCGAAGAAAGACGTCGTGAATTGACCAAGGTTGCCGGTAAATATGCCGAAGAAGCAAAGATTTCTATGCGTAACATTCGCCAAGATGCAATGGGCAAGATTAAACGTGCTGTGACAGATAAAGAAATTTCCGAAGACGATCAGCGTAAATTCGAAGATGACTTGCAAAAGGTATTTGACAAACGTGGCACCGAAGTAGATGCGTTGGCACGTGAAAAAGAAGCAGATATTATGTCCGTCTAATCAGGAAAAATTCAGGGAAAAACACATGTTTAAACTGTTTAAAAAGAAACAAGTTATTGAAACCACTGCCAAGGTGCCACAGCATATTGCATTTATCTGTGACGGAAATCGCAGATGGGCAGAACAACGTGGATTGCCACCGTTGATGGGGCATCAGGCGGGTATCGCAAATTTTGAAAACTTGGTTGATTGGTATATGACACGTGGTGTTTCGACAATTACGTTTTATATCTTTTCGACAGAAAACTGGACACGTTCAAAAGATGAAGTCGATTTCTTGATGGATTTATTCTATACAGAAATGAAAAAGAATTTAAAGAACGCGTTGGAAAAAAATCTGCGTTATCGCGTTATCGGTTCACGTGATAAATTGCCAAAGAAATTGGCAAACATGTGTGACAAACTGGAAGAACAGTCTGCGGAAAATACCGGCGGTACTGTTGTATTTGCACTGAACTATGGTGGCCAAGATGAAATCGTTAATGCTGTAAATGCTGCGATTGAAAATGGCGAACCTGTTACACGTGAAACATTTGAAACATATTTGGATACTGGCGACTTGTTGCCAATCGATTTGATGGTACGTACCAGCAATGAACACCGTATTTCAAATTTCTTGTTGTGGAAATTGGCGTATGCTGAATTGCTGTTTATTCCAGAACATTGGCCAGAATTGGTAAAAAGTGAAAAACTGTGGCAATTTACACTGGATGAATTTGCAAAACGTAATCGCAGATTTGGTGGCGGTAAAAAGGCCAATTATTCTGGCAAAAAGAAATAAGATAAATCAAAAAAGGAAGGAAAAAATATGTCAAATACAAAACTTCGCATTATTGCTGCTGTAATTATGGCATTGGTTGCATGTGGTGCTGCAACACTGCAGTATTTTGGTGTCCCTGCGGTAAAATACCTGGGTGTTATTATCGTATTGGCGATGATTGCTGAATACATTATGTGTCTGCGTCGTGCAGATAAAAAAGTCTTGCGTAAAAGTTGGATTACATTTTTGGCATTTTTGCTATTGCTGTGCGTAATGTTGCCTGCGATTAATGCTGTTGGTGCACGTCCTTGGATTGTATTGCTGATGTTAATGATTATATGCAGTGCAGATGTCGGTGCATGGTTCTTTGGCAGATTAATTGGTGGCGATAAAATGTGGGAAAGACTATCTGCTGGTAAAACATGGTCTGGTCAGATTTCCGGTATTTTGTGCGGAACATTTGCAGGTGTTTTGTATGGATTGCTGGGGGCTGATACATTTATGCCACAATTGATGTGGATTGGTATCAGCATTTCTTTGATGTCACAGTATGGTGATTTAACTGCCAGTTATATTAAACGCAAAATTGGTATCAAAGATTTTGGCACAATTCTGCCTGGACACGGTGGTATTTTGGACAGATTTGACGGCTGGATTTATGCATTACCAATTGTATGGTTGGTTATGTTGTAATTTATTTTAATCAGGCAAAGGAAAAGTACACATGAATATTTTATTGGCTGTTGTTGCATTGTTGGTTGTTCTGGGAATTGTTGTGTTTGTGCATGAACTGGGACATTTTTTAGCGGCACGTTGGGCTGGTGTTCGTGTTGATACTTTTTCCATTGGATTTGGACCAGCGATTATAAAATGGCATGATAGGCGTGGTACATTGTGGAAAATCGCATGTCTGCCATTGGGTGGTTTTGTATCTATTTACGGTCAAGAAGATATGTTCAACCGTAAAAAGTTTGCAGACCTGCCAGCTGAAAAAAAGAAGGGGCATTATTTGTCTGTTCCTGCTTGGAAACAGTTTATAATTATTGGTGCTGGTGTATTTATGAACTTTATATTGGCGTGGGCAATATATACATCACTGTTTATGTTTCAGCCACGTTTGGTTGGAAATTCACAATTGCCAGTTATTGGTCAAGTTATCCAAGAATCTGTTGCGTTTAATGCAGGGGTTCGTGCAGGTGACACAATCGTCAGAATTGATGATGAAAAGATATCAAATTGGGGCGATTTAATTTTGGCCAAAGAATTGGCATCTGGTCGTGATGCAAATGTTGTTATCGTTCGTGGTGAAAAACTGGTAAATATAAAATTGGCACCATCTGAAACATGGGGCATGATTGCAGATGGCAGCAGACGTGCCGATCCACAACGTCAGGGACTGTTTCGTGCAATGTACAGCGGTGCACGTAAAACATATTATGAATCTAAAACGTTATTGGTCGTGTTAAAGCAGATTATTACAGGCGAACGTTCATCAAAACAATTGGGTTCATTTATTACAATCGCACAGTATTCTGGTGCTGCGATGGCGGCAGGCTTCTTTACATTGCTTAGTCTGATTGCATTATTATCTGTGAATCTTGGTGTGTTGAACTTGTTGCCATTACCTGTGCTGGACGGTGGATATTTATTAATTTTGGCAATAGAAGCAATCACACGTCGTAAGTTGCAGGGGCGTGGTATGGAAATTGCAATTATGATTGGTTGGTTGTTGATTTTGGGGTTATTTGTGTTAACAATGTGGAATGATTTAACACGTGTATTTGGGTAATATAAAAGGGTATTAATTATGAAATTTGTAAACGGTATTCCAGGTGATTCTGTTATATATACTTTGACCAGGGCATGTCATATTGCAAATCACGAATATAAAAAAGTGTTGTTGGAAATCAATGATATGATGATATTGGTTGATGAAAGAACAAGTCTGGATGATTTGTGGAAAAAATATCAAGACAAATTAAATTTTAAGTTTGAAATTCAAAGATTAAAACAAGAAATGCAAAAATGAAAAAAGTTTCGGTATTTACAATTTTATCAGCGTGTTTAAGTTTTCCATCCGTTGCAGCAACTGTTTCACGTATTGATGTTGCTGGAAACAAACGTATGGACGCAGAATCAATTCGTATCTTGGCAGATGTCAAGGTTGGCGATAGTGTCGGTGAATCACGCAGTAATGAAATTGCAAAAAAATTAGAACAAAGTGGTTATTTTTCTCGTATCAGTGTAAATATGTCGGGTAATACACTGAAAATAAATGTTACAGAATCACCAACTGTTAATATGATTACAATCGAAGGTAACAGTGAAATTTCCACAGACGATTTAAAAAAAGAAATAAAAACCAAAGAACGTACATCATATGATGAAACAGTTATTGGTGCTGATGTGCAACGTTTGTTAACGTTGTATCAACGCAAGGGATTTTTTGGTACAAAAATTGAACCACAGCGTATTGATTTAAAAGACAATCGTGTTAATGTTGTGTACGAAGTGACCGAAGGACATCCAACGTGGATTTCTGATATCAAATTCGAAGGTAATAAAAAGTTTAGTGATGGCACACTGCGTGACAAAATCTTATCGCGTGAACATGCGTGGTGGCGTTTTATGACTCAGTTTGATACGTTTGACGAAGACAGAATTCAATATGATGGTCAAATGTTGCGTCAATTCTATTTGCAAAATGGATATGTTGATTTCAATGTAAAAAATATTAACGGTAAATTTACCCCAGATCGTGAATATTATTCTGTTGTCTTTACTGTTGACGAAGGTGATAAATACGACTTTGGTACATTGTCTGTTGATAATCCGTTTGATGATGTACCAACAGATGTTTTGACAGACGTTATTGCAATGAAATCTGGCGATACATATAACATCGATTTGGTTGAAAAAACAATGTCCGAATTACGCAGTGCGGTTGCAGAATACGGATATGCATTTATCAATGTTGAACCGGTGCCTACAAAAAACGATGATAATAAAACAATAGATTTAAAGTTTAAAATTCAAAAGACAAATCGTATTTATCTGAATTCGATAAACATCTTGGGTAACGTTCGAACATTTGATAGTGTTATCGAACAGTTGATTCCAATGCGTTCAGGCGATCCTTTTTCACTGCAAACAATCGAAGAAGGTCGTCAAAAGTTAATGCGTACCAGATACTTCAAGGATGTTCAGATGGTACCGACACGTGTTGCCGAATCTAACATGATGAATTTAGATATCAAGGTCGAAGAACAACCAACAGGTGAATTGTCCGGTGGTTTTGGTTGGTCAAACATCAATGGATTTATGGTTGATGCAGGAATCACAGAAAACAACTTTATGGGTCGTGGTCAGGTTGTACAAATTCGTGGTTCTATTGCAGAATATCAAAAACAGGCATTGTTCAGTTTTACAGAACCATATTTATTTGGTCGTCCGTTATCTGGTGGATTTGATGTATCATATACAATGTATGACTATTCATCATTGGGCAGTTTTGGTTACGATCGTGATTCCTTGACTGTGGCTGGTCGTATGGGGTGGCGATTGACAGACCATTGGACACAAAATGTCAGATTGTCTGCATCATTTGACCAGAATTATGATCTGCAGGCAACGGGTGGCTGGCAAAAAGCAAACTTGTACACATTAAGTACAAATTTCAGATATCACAATTTAAATACTAATTTTGAACAAAATACACACACTGGGGTTGTTGCAAATCTGGGATTGGCATATACTGGATTTGGTGGCACAGAAAGTTATATGCGTTACAGCGGTGATATTATTGGTATGGTAAATTTCTGGGGTGACAAATGGCAGTTGCGTTCGTCTTTGAACTTTGGATATCTGCAGCCATTGGGTGGCGATTATATATCACGTGTTTATCGCTATTTCTTGGGCGGGGAATCATTACGTGGTTTTGATGTTGCAGGTGTTGGTTCACGTAACTGGGCGTTTCAAACATACGCATTGGGGGGATTATGGAAAATCAATGGTTCAACCCAATTAAACTTCCCTGTATTTATCCCAGATGAATATCAGATAAAAGGTTTTGTATTTGCAGACTATGGTGTGTTGGGCAAACCACCGGCCAGCGAAGACACATTTACATATTATGGTACAACACGTGAAAACTATATCGATGATACAATCAGGACATCTGCGGGTGTTGGTATTTACTGGAATACACCGATGGGGCCAATGAACTTTTCTTGGGGTTGGCCATTACGGATGACAGAATATGATCGTGAACAAAGATTTTTACTGTCGTTTGAAACACAGTTTTAGTCTTGACGGTTGATATGGATTTTTCTTATAATTACATAAAAGGAAGGAGCGGCAAATGAAAAAAATTATACTTGGATTTTTTGTTGCGTTGTGCTTGGCTGGCTGTGGTCAGGTTTATGACCGTGAACCAGTTGGTATTGGTTTCGATAATAATGAATTGAAACTTAGTCCATGTGCATGCATTATGGTATATCAGGCATAATCCCGATATATATGGGGGGATTTTTTGAAGTATCCAGACGAATTTGATACGCCGACATTTCCAGCAGGTAAACAGATTGCTGTTACCCGTGTGATGTCTATTGCTGTAATGTCGGTGTTTCTATTGATTCTGTTTGCCTGTGGATTGTTATTGTGGGTGCAAAAATCTGTCCATGTGCATCCGTTTTTGGTATCGATAAATCAGGTTACGGGCCAATGGGAAATTGTTGGACATCAACACAGTGATGTTAAAGAAATGACAACGGTTCAATCATTGCAAGAATCTGTTATTGGAAAATTCTTGGAATATCATTTCTTTGTCACAGATGACGCAGCGTTTAATGCGAATATATGGGCAAAATGTGAACGTCAAACTGCATGTACCCCAGATCAGGCTGGACGTGGTTCTGAAATGTGTGCATTATATTGTCTGTCCAGCGAAGATGAACATGAAAAATTTATGCAAGATATTATACCATTGTATCAGCGGATGGCTGCATCTGGCGATATGTGGACATTAGATATAAAATCTGTTGAAATGACCCCAATCAGCACAATTACATCTGCTGGTGGTACATGGCAAATTCGTGCAACGATAAATTCCAGTGTGTTTGGACCGATGAAAATATTAGCCTATGCAAATGTTATGCAAGATACAAAAATGTATCCGCAGACACTTGGATATTATATTAACGACTTTAATGCATACAGGATAAACTGATGAGAAAATTTGTTATGTTTTTATCTGGATTATTGCTGATGCTGATAATGTTTGCGGCACTGTTTTTATCTGGTGCAATATATGATACAGGTAAAAAGGCGACTGTTGAAACGTTCTTTTTTAAACCTGATGACAGTTTTATGCAAAGACCAGAAGTTGCATCGCCGTCAGATTTAGATTCAGATGAACTTCGTAATATGTTAATCAGTCGATATATCACAGAATATTTCTATGTTATACCAAATGTTGCAAATGTGACTTCACGTATCGATGGTGAAACGTCTTTAAATTTTATGAGTCATCCGGATGTTTTTTCATATTGGAAAAAGAATGTCGCACCAACAATCCAAGAAATGGCAGAAGCGGGCAAATTACGTTTGGTACAACTGACAAATGTTGAAAAAGCAGAACATGAAAAAGATTATTGGATTGTCGAATATAATTTAATAACATGGAATAAACCAAATGATTTGTCTGAAACACCAACGGTTACACCAGGTCAGGTTTATTTGAAAATGTTTAACGAAGGTATGCGTACAGAACTAAGGGAAAAGCCAATAGAATATTGGCTAGAAAAGGGTAAAGATCCTGTTGTTGCATTTAAGTTTGGGGTTTTCGCAGTAAGTTCGTACGAAGAAACAGTACAGGTAAAAAAATGATGTATAGATTTTTTATCTTATTCAGTTTTTTAATGGCATTCGTAATGCCAAGTTGTGTGTTTGCCAGTGCGTTTGATATGGAAGATTACGCAATCGTTGACAGCGAAGATGCAGATTTGACTATGGAGGATGTCGAATTAAATTCAGATGCCGATATTGCCGGTGTTTCATCTTTTGATATTGCTGGTATTATGTTGGGAATGTCCTTTGATGATGTTCAATCTTTGTTCTTTGATCATCGTGGATTGTATGCCCCACGCAAGAAAAAT
>JAZRGB010000004.1:0-39660 GCA_045643965.1 Candidatus Enterousia sp.
AAAAGTGTAAAGTTTAGACAAAAAACCGCAGATTTCTGTGCGTTTCAAGGCTTACACTTCCCACAAAAACAAGTGTAAACATCCGTAAACAAGTGTAAAAAAAAACCGCCATTTCGGCGGTCATATAGACATTTGTATTGACATAAATTAAAAATATTTTTTATATTTCTTCCACATTTCGGCGCGTAATCGTTCGATGTGTTCCAGCGTTTCATCTTTATTCGGGCCAAATTCAACCTGTCGATCTGTACAAGAAAACTCATTTTGTCCGCCAGATATCTTTTTAACGACTGTTGCTGTTGTGCCAAATATTTCGGTGATGAAATATCCGTACTTGTACAACTGCGTCAATGTTATTTTGTGCGGCAACAAATTTTTATTCCGTAGCGGTGTGTTGATGTAAGTTTCGTCAAAGACTTTCGGTAGTTTCATTTTTCCCTCCTTTGTTAATTCGTGTACATGTATACCCCAACAATTTTATTTTGTTGCCTTTTTTATAAAACAGGCCACAAATTGTATTTTTAGACGTGCCAAGGTAATTTGCGACTTGTTGCGTTGAATAGAATGTACCCAAATACACATCACCCCGCTTGATTCTGTATGTGTGCGTGTAATGATAATTTTTCTTTGCCACGGCCAGTTTAACGGACATCGTTCTAACACGGCGATAAAATACTTGAGGTGAGATGCCATTTTTCTTTGCCACTTTATAGGCGGGCTTGCCATAGATTGTGTATTTCATTTCCCCTTTCCTTTAACATAGTTAATAACTCCCATCCGCAACTTGATAACAAGTCAATCCCAGTTCACGCCACATTTTGACGACCTGGTCACGGTCTTCAAACACGCCCAGCACATTAAATTTATCTTTAATGTGTTCGTCGTAAATCTCTTTTTTAATCACATAATCGGGGCGGTGGTCACCATCTGCACGCATAAATAAATGGTATTCGGCAAAAGAACCCAACTGTCTTTTTAACCATTCTGTTGTGTGATTACGGAATTTTTCGCTACGTCCCGTGATGAAGATTATTTCAAAATCCCGTTGCAACACACGCAACAAATGACACACATTGTCGATGGGCTTATCATTTACGCACAGCGAATAAAACGTATCCCAATCGGGTTTCCATTCGGTTTCGCCTGGTTCAAAATGTACCAGCCCAAACGGCGGTTGAATATGATGTAACCTGTGCGAACAATCGGCAATTGTACCGTCAATATCAAATATGTATGCTGATTTCATTGTTTATCCTTTTGTTTATAAAACATTTCAACTTCTGCGACTGCCTGTTCAATCGGCATACCATTTCTTATGCGTTTGAGTGCCATCTGATACGGGTTCAAATCACCAAAATATTTACGCAGGTTTTGCCCTTTATAAAAGTATTTCGCAGACCCGTCTTTTCTGCCTTGCCAAGGTATAAAATCTGCAACTGCCTGTTCAGGCGTCATACCTTTTTTTATGCGTCGAATAATTGCGCCGGGGGTATAACCGTGTCTTTTGCAATAAGTCGTCACAGGTTCACCCGTTTTCATTCTAAACCACACCATAGAACATCCTTATAGTTTAATCGTTGTTGTCGCTAGTTTATGTATAATTTCCGCTGCACGCTTGCCATACTTTTGTGTAACAAAATCTTTCAGACTTACACCGTCTGGTATTTGTAAATAATCGTCCAGCCAGCATATATCAAGACCCGTAATTGGGTGGATATGTCTGGCACACTTACGCCCAAAACTTTCATCTATTTGATATAATTCGTTGATTTCGTTTTCACACTGATTCCAAACGTTTATCATTTT
The DNA here is from genome assembly GCA_045643965.1 of Candidatus Enterousia sp. GTDB lineage: Bacteria > Pseudomonadota > Alphaproteobacteria > Rs-D84 > Rs-D84 > Enterousia. The sequence goes on from JAZRGB010000004.1 coordinate 1,807, forward strand.
ACCCCCTTTAATCTCTTTTGACCGTGTGAGCGGTACAACGTGTTTAATTCTCTGTCGGCATAAATTGAATCATAGACCTGTTGATATGTATATTTCTTTAATTTTTCGTGGATTTCTGGGATTGTAAAGTTATCCATTATCAACCCACGCACCACATTTTTATCAAAGTCTACAATTTGCAGCGGGTCGTCTGAAAAATATGAATTGCTTCTTTCTTTTTCCCTTTCAAATTGTTTAATAAAAGATGCCATCAACATTTCACTATTTGGCAATACGCCTTTCTTTGCCAAACAATATGTTACAGTTTGACGGCTGTTGCCAACATTGACTGCAATACGAGATAGTGACACACCTAAATTATACTGATAAACAATTTCTTTTTCTTTTTCTTCGTCAATACATATTTGAACCCGCTCTTTGTTTTCAGTGTATGGTCGTCCCAACAATACACCCTTTTTGACCTTTAATGCCAAACCTTCACGTGTTCGCATTTGAATCATCTTACGTTCAATTTCCGCAGACAATCCAAACGCAAACGCCAATACTTTGGATTGCACGTCATCACCCAGGACATAGTTGTCTTTGACCGTATAAACAACCGCACCGATTTTCATACAATGGTTTAATATTTCCATAACCATCAACAAGTCACGACCAAGTCGTGATATTTCAGATGCAATGATTATATCTTTTTCTTTGATTTTATCTAGCAACGCACCCAATTTTCGCTTTGACGGGTCTTTGCCACCAGACACCCCCTCGTCAGTTATGTATTCGTCAATAGTCCATCCCTTGGCAGTGGCAAAACTATCAACGCCTTGTTTTTGCGAATTATAATCTTGATCGTCCGTTGAAACTCTTAAATATCCGTAAATCATTTTCCTTTCCTTATGCTTTTATATATTCATATTTTTGAGCGGTTTTGATATTTTGTGTTAACCCTTGACACTTTACTGGTTTATTACTACCAATAGACGCTGCCAGTGCTTCATCATAGGTTGCGAATTGTTTGTTTTGATATTTTGTTTTGTAATATGTATAAATATAAAAATCGTTCATTGTTTAATCCTTTTAGTTTTCAGATACTGCAAAACGATTAATCCATCCGGTTTCATAACCAACCAACCACTGTTTCTTTCCAATAACACGGTGGGCTACTGGGTCGTGAATAACACAAAAACCCAAACTGAAATCACGCTTGTATATTTTCACACGTGCTTGTTCATCGGCACTTAATGTTTTAATATATGTCATTGCTGCGTCCACGGACGGCCACGCAAACTTATCAAATCCGCGCATAAATTGTTGACTGTTTAAGGGTTGATAAAACCAATCGTTCATTTAATACTCCTTTGTTTTAATTACACAGGAATTTTAATAAATTTTTTAACAATGTCAAGATTTTTTTGAATATTTTTTGTATTTTTCCGGATGAAACACAAAATCAAACATCACCTTGTACAAATACGTCAGCAAGTATGCGGTATGTTCATCGTGATATTCGTCAGCATTCACGCCACACAATCTGAATACTGCGTGTGCAATATGCAGGCATTCATGCGCCAACGCACCACCGCCAAATTCTTCTTCACGGCGAAATGTAAAGAATATGTTCCTGCCGTCATTCCAGACGATGCCAAGCGTGTTGTCGCCCAGTTCGGGATGTGGTTGTTCTTTTGGATCATCGCAGACGGTTAACAAGCGGTTATAAATTGGTATTTGTATTTCGATTTTCATTGTCCTTTCCTTTGTTTAATACATGTTCAACATAAAATTCATACGACATTCCGGCTGGTACTACCATTATCTACTCCTTTCGTTAATCATTTTGTTGTAAACGTCATCGAACACAATTGGAATTTCTTTATGGAACATTTCCAACGTCGGTTGCATTATCTGCTTTATACATGGACGGCTATGCCCAACAGCACGCAAGCCAAATATATGATTCCATTCACGCAAATTGGCTGTGATACAAAATTCGGCAGCCGTTGAATGTGGTAACAGCAGACTTAATTCATCCGGTCTTGCGCCCATGCTTGCCAAGTCCATATAATTCTTTTCGGCCTGTTCCATTGCGTTCAACCAGACTTGATATTTTAACGTTCCCTTTGGTATTTCAATCGGATCTAAGAATTTGATTTCTTTTCCGAACTTACCATTGCTGTAATTGCAGAAGCGGGTTGATTCGATGGCGTACGACCCGTGACGATGACGCGTTAAATCCTTATACGCCGCGACATTAGACACATAACGCATGGATATTGTAGCGTGTTCCAACATTGCACCATGCCCAGCGTTTACCAGCGCACGAACTATTTGTTCGGCAGATTTACCATCGTTAGTGATTTTATTTTCAGACCGATAACAGGTGCGTGCGATTTCTTCAATTCGTTTTAATATTGCCTGTCCGTTTAATGGTGTTATTGGTATGATTTGTGCTTGTACTAGTTTCATTGTTCCTTTCCTTTATTTCTGTTATGATAGAAACTTTTGTAATTATTACAAAAATTTCTATTCCAAAAACTTCGCAGTTCTTCGGTGTTTTTGGAATATCTAAAGTTCTATTTTAGATTTGCCCCAAATTCGTCGGTTTTCTAAAATAGAAAACTATTATTCCCGCTCGGTAATATTTTGGCAAAAAAGCATCGTTTTTAGCACATTTATTCCCGAGCGGTAATTTTTTACATTATTCGTTGGAAAAAGTGTGATGTTTTCGCATTTATTCCCCCGAATTTGTGTTAAAACTCAAATATAAACAATTTTTTTGTTTATAAGTTGTATTTTTGAGTCAATTCAGCCCCAAACCCGCAGATATAAACAGTTTTTTTTGTTTATATTTGAGTTTTAATATGTTAACTTCGTTAACATGAAAGTCAACTTTTTTGGTGTTTTAGTTTACTTTGTGTATAATAAGTAGCAAAATATTATACACAACCCATTTTGCTTATATTTCAATATAAACAAATCAGATTGTTTATATTTTATTACTGGCAATTTTCCGACCCACTTTTTTTCGTTTTTGCACGTTTTTTGACCGTTCTTCTTCCTGTTCAAGCCATTGATCCACTGGGATAATCAAAGGTTTAACATCTTTTATGTATTTTTGTGCATCAATCAAGTTATAAAAGAAAACTGGGTCGCCTGATGTCCAACGTGTTATCGTACACCAACGAAACAAAATTCTTTTTTGAACAATAAAACCTTTTTTATCATAAAATTCATATCTGCATATTCTGTATTTCATATCTCTATTCCTTATGTTCTGTTTTAATAAAACATTGCAATGATACACTGTATGAGGCAAATGCTTTATAACAAATTACTTCTGTATTTTCGCATCTCATAATATTTGTATTCAATACTTTGCAACTAAAATCATATTTTGATTTTGCAAATACAGGCGTTGTTAAACAACACAATAAAATTATTGCTATTTTTTTCATTTCATTATTCCTTATTGTCGTGGGTTATCTGTTCCTTGTGTCCAATCGTTGTTTGTCTGTGAACTGCGACAAATCGTGGGCGCGGAATTTTTGCCATACGTGCTGCGTTTTTTGCATCAGAAATACAATCAAACAGTTCAGCACGGTCTATATCCCAGTTCCACCAATATTTCTCACCATTGGTATAGGACACATATATACCTGTATCGCCAATGGTAATTATGTAGCCGTTCATATTATTCGTCCTTATTGTCGTGGGTTATCTGGGCAAGGCATTTGTGTAATTCGTCCATATCAAGCCAACAAGACACAACGCCCTTTATCGGTTTTCCGTCTTTGTCAGAACAACATATTTCTTCCAATGCATGTTTAGCACAATCCAAATCACGCTGGGATTGTATCAGGGCTTGTGCCATTTGATGTAGATATTCGGACACAGCGTTTGGTATTGGTTGACCAATTATTTTACACGCCACGTTTAAGCACATAGAACGGTCTTCGTCAAACACCAACAGGTCTTTTCCGCAAATCGGGCAGAAAAATTTATCGTTCATTTCCTTACTCATTTCTGTTCCTTTTTTTTATTAAATAACTAGCATCTATACCCAAATTGTCTATATGAAAATCCCAGTTTGTTTCAGTGTCGCCAATGCACTCCATCTGTGCCAGATGTTCTGTGGAATAATATGGCAACGCAGTTCCAAGACCCGCACGCAACCACTTTTTATCTATTTGGCTATAAAAATACGGAACACCTAGAAATTTATCGCCATACGGATACGCCAACAGAATTTTGCCATCGTATCTATCGTGTTTATAGATTTTCATCACTGTTCCTTTGTGTTCAGTTTTTCATAGATTTCTGGAAACATAGTTTTAATTTCCGACATTATCGGTTCAAGGGTTTTTTGTTCCATAACTTTTTGGAATAGTTCTTTTTGGGACGGCGTAAATTTGCCTACCAACGTGCGATATGTACAATCAAAATCGTCATCATATCCGCTAATATACCATTCCGCCTGTTCCAATTTCTTTAATTCGCAATATGGACAATCACACGGTTCTTCATCGCTACCCCAGCATTGATAGTTTCCACCGCCCATTCTTGTGTAAATCAAGAAATCGTATTCCGTGAACGGGCAATCATCCGCTTTTAGAAAAGTGTTGCGAAAACGCGGAATCGTTTTGTCAACGCGAAACCCAAGGACACAACTAACCACCAATGAAAGTTGTGCGTTCATTCCAAAAACCATATTATAAAAAGACATCTATTCCCCCTTTATCAGTTGTTTGATTTCTACCAGTGCCGAATGCAGTTCGTCAAGACTTATTGCGTGGACATAATGCCCTTTGACTGTAAGTTCTCTTGTGGTTTCTGCTTTTTTTAAGGTATCAACCGCCAAATCCACTGCTTTCTGCAACCGTTCCGCCTTGTCCGCTTGGGCGATTAGGTCGTCAAGATAGCACCATTCTAAATACCCTGTTTCATAATAATCAGGCCATTCTCTCATCGTTCTTCGGGTAATCTTTTCAGTGTGCCACCAGTTGTTTTGGAACTTTACTAAGATTTGTTTTCCGTTTTCTTCTGGAACAATTGCTTTTGTTTTCCAAATTGAATTACTCATTCTTCGCCCCTTTTAATTCATTGACTGCGTCCACAAGTTCCGCCTGTTTGTCCAAAATTTGTATCAAAGCACTTTCAATGTCGTTTTTTTCTTTTCGGCTATAAACAAAACTAAACTTTTCTTTGTTTATCTTTTCAATCTTCCCTGTTGTCTTTCTTGGCACTTCATAAATACACTCTGTCCAGTCCTTGCCGTCAAATTCGGATAGTTTAAGACGGTCAAACTGTGGCATATCATAATCATCTGGGGTGCGCCAACAGTCACTGCACTGTTCAGGGTGACGGTCAAATATAATAACTGTCCCATCTTCATCTTTCGTGACCCACCGTGGTTCAAAATCCAAATCCACAGATTCAAGTAATTGTTCAATCGTTATCATTGCTCACCCCTTAATCTCTTAAAATATTTCGCCGTCTTGTAATCGTCAACCTTTTCCCAAATGTAATACACAACCGCACACACTAACAACACAGGCATGCAGATTATCAACAGTATTACTTCACCGAAAAATGTTATTGCTCTCATATCATCCCCCTTACATCATCAAATTTATCGCAATATGCCGCTGCGTCGTCCCAGGAATCAAACACCGTCTGTGTTATGATCCGGTCTTGCATATCAACAACCCGCCATTGTCCGTTAATTAATTTTGGTATCATAATTCGACCTCTTTTACATTTTCAACCGCCGACACAATCCAGCCTTTCTTTTTCAACTGATTTTTCAAATAGAAATAATTCACGTTTGTGATTCCCATTGCTTCACAGATACTGGGCATGCGTGCATCTGGGTGTGCTTTCATGTAATCCCACAATTGTTGTTCGCGCGGTGATAATGGTTTCTTTTCAACTGGCGCGGGCTGAATGTTTGGATGTTCGCCTAAATACGCATCTTCCATGCGTTTATCAAGGTCGGTTTGTTCCGCTGCTTTGACTTTTTTAACCGGTTTGGGTTTGATAATGTCGTCTATGGTTGCATGGCGTAACTTTTTCTGATTTTTCTTTGAAATGCCCAATTCTTCAACTGGGTTAACAATTGCAGGTTCATCGACGGTTTTCGCTTCTATATTATTAAATTTGGCGGGCATTTCGATTATAATTTCACCGGCACCAACCCGAACATCACGTTTTGCCAAATATTCACCCATCTTTACGATTTGTTCCGGTGTCATGGCGATGTCATTTTCAATCGCTGCAACGCAAATCAAACCAATCAATCTAAATTTCATCGTTATACTCCTTTACATTTTCAATAACTGTGCCAGTGCATAAATCGCACCTGCCATTATCATCGTACCGACCAATACTTGCATTGATCGATTTGTTTTCGTGGTTGCATAAATCAACAATGCCCAAACACAAATTGAAACGACATAGTAAATCATTCTGCTAACCCCTTATGTTGATATTGTCCGTTGGTAAAATTCCATTCACGTTTGCGGTTGATTTGCATTTTCTCGTCAATGGCTTTTTCTAAATCTTGTGTTGCAAATGCAGAATGACAAAGTTCTTCTTCCACACGTCCAAAACAAAACATCGCTTCTGGTGAATTAAATCTTGTCAATGAACACGCCACAATAAACATATCAGCCAGTTCAAAAATATCTTCCCGTTCCGAATCCCACCATTCTTTTTTTTCGTCTTTGAATTTTTGCAATTGCCCGTTAAAAGTGGCATTCGGAAAAGTGCGTTCAGACCATTCGGCTATGCTTTTAATGCTTTCCTTCATTTCTTTTATCCTTTTATTCCGCACATTTGATTTTTACGACACCATCTGTATCAATTAAAACCGCCCCTTGCGACATGCTGTTACTGATAAAGTGTGCGGCACGTTCACCATGCCAAGAAATATCTGTTTTAACTTCTTGACCGCATGCGTGTCCAATACTGGATGCGTGATAGATAAAACAATCTCTGTGTTTGGCGGTTGATGGCAGACCATTATGTAAAATCCAAGTAACACCTAGCCATTTATGTACTGTAAATCCGTTGTTGGCAGTATGTTCAGCAAATTCGGGTATTTCCATTAAATCATTCCACTGACGCACGCCAATAACTGCAAATCTGCGACCATCATCTGGAACGTCTTTTGTATTTAATAATTCCAGTGCTGATAATATCAATTCTTTGGTCAAACCCGTTGAATATTTGCCGACACTATTTGTCGTTTTATTCATTGCGTCAATAATCAATTCATCTGTCTTGCGACCCAATGCATACGCCCCAGCAGACGCAACAATACGGCGTTCATCAATATTAACTTTCAATTCATCCAATGCATCAACCCAATCGCCTGCATAGTAATCATGTAATACGCATTCAACAGGTTCGTGGTTCAAATTCATCACAGGAACAAGACCGTGACGTGATTTTGTGCTGGCGGTACCACGACCAATTTTTTGGAACGTTGTTGACGCACCGACAACCCCAGATTTACTGCGAACTGTTGAACGCAGTCTTGTACCCATTTGTTGATATGCTACGTGGACATCGGCTTCGAATTGTTTAACAAACGCATTTTCTATTGACATTCTTAATCCTTTTGGTTGTTCATGTTTTCACCGCATTTACGGCAGGTTGTAGTTGTTATAAGATATTCACAGACATCCCCACAATGTGGACAAATTTTCATTCTAAACATTGTCTAACTCCACTGTTATAAATTTACGGCTTGCCAAATAATCGCATAAATGAACAAATGATTGTTCCGGCGACTTTGGTTTTGGTAGCACTTCGTTGCCATCAAAATCAGTTGTCCATTGACCCATATGTGTTTCAATCAAACGACGAATGGTACGAACCGGTGCGTAATCACCGCAACATGTGTCATCTGCGACTTTTTGCACAAACTCACTGGCTTGCAACGGATGGTCGGTTGTTGTATATGCACTGCCGTCCATGCCTTTCTTAACAGTGTCATGCAAGATTAACGCTGCGTAAATTTCATCAGACAACGGTGCGATGCGTCTAAACATGTCCAGTTTCAACAATTCGTTTGCAATCCAAACCGCAGCCTTGGTATGACGAACTAAACCACCTTCGCCCAGTGTGTACGCTGGGTGGTATTTGCCGGTGGTACTTGCTGGCATTGTCCAGAAATATTCCGGCACCCGCTTTAAGCAGTTTTCGACAAAGGTGCGAATTGCCAGTGTTTTAATTAAATTTAATTCTTTGTTCATTTTAAAATTCCTTTCGTAAAGACATACTATTGGCGCGCCCCGGTATGTCAGCGGGGATATTTAGGAAGGAAGAGGGAAAATGTTATCAAAACCCCTCTTTGCGCCAATCTTGGCGGGTGGGCTATGGAGATCAAGATAAAATGTAATTAAAACGCCCACCCATATTAATCAAACAACCATGGACGTTGTTCTTTCGTGTAGCAAATGTCGTTATAATCCCATTTACAATTATGTTCAATCGCAAATCGTTCTTGACGTTCAGCGGCTCTATCGCAACCGTACATCATTAAACCCATAACACTGATTAATATGATAATTGGCAACGCTTTCATTTTTTACTCCTTTGCTTTAATTACACACGCATTATTCAAAATATTTTTAATAAAGTCAAGAAAAAATTTAACAAAAGTGCAAAAAAAATAATCAAGGGACATTGAATCCCTTGATTATAGTTTATTTTTTTACAAATATTTTTTGCAACTTACCATCGACTGACTTGGCCTTAATGTCCACATTAAACCGTCTTTTGACCTGTTTCGAAAATTCAATCTTGGACATCGCTTGGTGATTGTTCGCTAAACAAAACTCGACATACTGATTGTAAACTGACGTTGTCGTTTGGTTTTCAACCAGCAAATCTTCACATTCTTTGAAGAATCCAACCACTGGGTTATTCGTTTCTTCGAATTCTTCCAATTCGTGCTTGACCTTATCCGAATCGGTAAACGCTTGATTTTCCAACACTCGCTTTAATCCAGCAATCGCCAGTTGTATCAGATATTCGACGTTTTCCGGTTCTTTCAATTCGTATTTAATATATGGTCGATAATCTGGGTCGGCACTTGTAAAGTGTGCCAAAAATGGGATAATAACCAGACGACGCATGATTGCACCGCCACGATCTTTAATCTTTGGTATGGCATTCGCCGAAAATAACAACTTGGCATAGTTATTAAATTCAAATGGGCGTTCGCCTTTGCGTTGCACTTGAATGCGGTCGCCCGTGACTAACTTTTTGAATATAGCCGAATTTGGGATAAAATTGTCGTCAATATCATCACCGATGTTCGCCAGTTTTCCAAACAATTCGGCATTCTGGAATTTCTGGTTTAATTCGTTCAAATCCAGCGACGTGATGTTATCTTCGCCCAGCATTGTCTTAACCATGTCAAGGAATGTTGACTTACCGTTGGATGCACCTTTTTCACGTGATCCATCACCAACCAACATAAACGATTTACCCAGCTCATTGCGGCGATACAGACAATACCCAACCGCTTCTTCCAGCAATGCGCGGATTTCCTTGTCATAGCACGATAACTTGTTTAGCGTGCTATCCACCAGTTCAGATTGTGCAGCGGGATTATAGTTATAGTTGATTTTGTTCGTGATAATAAAGCGTTCTGAAAATGGCAGTAATTCATCTTTAATAATGTCATATACGCCGTTCTTAAATGCTACCAAATTCGCCGGTGACGGTTCAACATTATCACGGATTAAGATGTTCAGATATTCCAATACTTCGGTACGTTTTGCACGATTCAGATTTGGAATATGCTGTATCATTTCCGATTCGATTTTGTCACGGCTATCAATATAAATGCCGTCTTGGTAAATATGCAGTTGACCGTTGATTTTAATGATGTGTGCGTTGTTCTTTATGTACTCCGCAAACTTGTCAAACAGGAATGTCTTGCCCGCAAAAAATATCGGCTTGGTAAACGCATCATCGCGCATAATTGTATCAAGTTCCGATTTCTTCAATGGCGTGGCCAGAATATACTTGTTTATCAATTCCAGGCATTCACGGGATTCGGCAACCGAAAAACCGCAACTTTGCAACGTCAAAATGTAATTAAATAACGATTGATTTCGTCCGTCGCCCTTGCCCATTTTCAAAAAATCGACGTTTGATTTCACCGGCACAAAGAACATCGGCACTTCGGCATAGTCACCCGCATCGTACAAAATTTCACGTTCCTTGCCCGCAAATTTCAAAACAGAATACGCATTAACACCAACCTTAACGTCTGCCAACAGACCGCACGCCAAACGCACACCGGTGCCGCATTTATTAACCCTATGATTCTTAAAAAATATGTGTACGCCACGGGTGGTCTTGTAAACTCGGCATTTAAGATTTTGTTCCTGCACCATCTTAAATGCAATTTTGGCGTGTTCAGCATCGTCAAAGTCCAACAGAATCGTCTCGCCGTCTAGGATACCAGCGTATTCTTCAAGGTCTTTGACTTCGTCATAACTTTTAAGGTTCTCAACTCCCTTGAATTTGTTTAAACAGCGTTTGTTTTTTGTTTCAACGTACCCCCGGAAAAACATCTTTTTACTCCTTTCGTTTCCTTTCAAGATTACATATTTTTTTATTTTTTCAACCTAACATTCACCTAAAAATTGCTTGACACGTTTTTTTGCCAATTGAACATAATAATCTTTATCAAGTTTGGGCGGTATGCTCATTTCATTAACGTCTTCATTTATGATAAAACAATTACTTGACAAGTCGGGAAACTTTTCTTGCTTTCCGTTTTTCACTTTATAAACACATCCATCACGAAAATCTAAACTTGAAAACACACGCAGCGTTTTATCATTCAACTTTTCACAACCGTGAACTGCATAATCATATTTGTTGGACACTTTAACTATCTGTTGGAATTTCTTTAATTCATGGCAATTCAATATCGTTTCTTCAATCGGTATGTTCCGCACAAAATAATTTACCACTGCTTCATTTACAATCGGCAAATTATAGTCAAGGTCATCTAACTTTTTAACAACCGCACCTTTGGATTTATAAGTTCCGTCTTCGGCCACGATGATGTAATTGTTCACATCACGTTGAATGACTTTTACATACTCGTCAAATTCCAACACCATACCGCTGCGGTGTTCCCATTCGTGGCAGATATTTTTAATCAGTTCACAATCTTCTTTGCGGTGTAATTTTACCAAAATACCATCTGTGTTTGATTGGATTAAATCGCAATAATCTTCTAATTTTTCAATCAAATCAAGTAATAATAATTGCCCGCCCACGCAAACATTGTTTGCCTGTCTTGGATCATATAGCGGATTATATTTATCTTTCATCGCACCGTATGTACCGTTCAAAACAATCTTATATGGTGCCTGTTCTTTTTTCTTACCTTCACGCTTTAATTTCAAGCGGGTATCATAAATTTGTCTGAATTTATCCAGCGATGGACAATTGCGACTACCCCAACCATAACGCAACATTAACGATGGATAATAACTTGCCACGTCAACGTTCAAGAAATGCCCAGTCGAAATATAATTACTTCTGGCACCGTGCAATCCGCCCCAGGCGAATATGTGTGGTACGCCCGCAATATCAATTTCAAGCGACTGTTCGTAATCCCTGTTTAATGGGTTGTCATACCACCGTTTAACTTCTTTATATCTTTCAATCTTTAATGTGTCTGGGTATTCAATATCAAATTCATCATTGCGGTGTTGCTTCCTTGCCCCCAAAATCACCGCCGACAATTGTACCTTTGTTTTGCTAACCATGCTTAACGGCAGGTTAAACGCCCGTAATAACCCCATGTGTGCATCAAATTCAGATTTTCGTTGCAAAAATACTTTAATCGTCTGCTGCACATCGTGTCGGCAATATTCGATTGATTCAGCAATTTCGTCAGTCGTCAATTTGCGGTCAATATTAAAATCAACACTTGTTTCCTTGATATTGTTGCCCATAAACCCTTCAAGTGTTTTTAACCCGTGCATCGTGGTCATCACATCAAAAAGATTTATGTTAATGTTGCGGAACAAATCCGAATACTGCCACCCCATGCGGTCTTTAACGATAATCCAGTCGTTCACGTCTTTTGGATTAAATCCCAGCAACAACCCTTTGAATATGTACTGGTCATACTGACGGATATTGTATCCGACAAAAATTTCGTTCTTATGTTCTTGATAATACTGCTTTAATTTTTCTGTATCATTTACAATGACGGTTTCTGTGCGTGTTTGTGGGTTGACAATCACACACAACCAATCATTTGAAAATACTTCAAAATCTATAAAATGCAACATATTAAAATCATCCATTCTATCAAATTTTAAGGGGCGGTCGGTTAAACCGCCCCCCAATCGTTCACTTAAAATGGTGCTGCTTCAAAGGTCTTTTCAATTTTGAAGGTGTTGAAATCCTTTTTATCTTTGCCATAATTAAGTTGATATTCATATTTGCCGTCGATTTCATCCATGATGTTCTTCAACAACATATTGTATTGCTTAAAGGATTCAAACGAAACTGACAGACTTGACAACGAACGCAGGAACTCATTGCATTTGTGCAACTGGAAACCCCTTGCGTTTGGATTGCTTGGATCAATCACTTGATTCATGAATATCATTTTATTTTCATATTCACCGGCGATAATTTTGAACCAGCAAGCAAGTTTTGGTTTGCCGGCTTTTGTTTGGCCTAATTCCAATTTGGTAATCTTAACTTCATAGGTACCATGCGGAACTTCTTCGTAGTCGCCACTGCCACTTTCGGCTTTTGCTATCTCATCCTGTAACAATTCAGAATCAAATTCGTTGTCCCATGCTGCAAAATCAAAATCGCTCATATTTATTCTCCTTTATTCGTTTATTGTTTATCGTACTTCAACACGACGGCGTTCCGGTGCCGGTTCTGTTTTGCCTTCAACTGGTGCAGTCGATTTGTTCGCATCGTCGTAAATCTTCATCAGTTGGTCGTAATCCAACGGAATATCTTTACCTTTGACGTTCAAACGCCCACCGCCAAACACCAATTCATTCGCCTTGAAAGACAAGACACGATTGTCACCATCTGCAACCGCACGACCAACGATATCAACCATGCCGGCGATTTTTGATGCTAACTTTTCTTGAATGTTTGGACGGATTGTCGTTAAACTGCTGCCGCCTTTGTTTGTGATATTTTTAGACGCATCTTCGTGTGAAATCAAGATAATGTTTTCATAGTCCAGATTTGTCAGACGTTTTACTTGGTCTAAAAATTCTTTACGGACAATGTCGTACCCCTTGCCAAAACCCGCATCTGATTCGTGGGTAATATCTTCACGGTCATACACATACGCACGGCAATGTTCATACGTATCTTCCAATAAGTCAACGACGATTGTTTTGAATTCGTTTTGTTTCTTTTCCAATTCGTCAATGTATTCTTTGAATACTTCCCACGCAGGTTTGCGCTTAGTAATGCGCCCTTCAACCGTCACTTCGTCTTTAATAGCAACGTATGGTGAATCAAGGAATTTTATATTACCGTCGGTGTTTAAGAATAGTGCGTCGGGGAATTTATTCGCCAAAAACGACTTCCCTGCGAATGGGGCGCCGTAAACCCATATCACTTTTTTAGTAATCTTACTAATATCTCGTTTTTTATTTTCTGGTAGTTTCATTTTTTACTCCTTTCGGTCTTCTGTTATTAGATTGTTCTTTGGCAGTTGCCCACCGCAGATTGTGGGGTTCATAATTTCCGTCATTGTCAATTCTGTCAAGACTTCTGCCCTGTTCCCCACAGTTTGGCAGTTTAGAAACATAATCACAAAACGCTTTGGGATTGTTGATCCATGGTTTATACATTTTTATGCCACGTCCACCCCAGTCGTTGTATCTCTTAAATGTTGTTGAATAGCATCGTGTTTTGATTCGTTTCCAAAGCAAATATAACTTGTCACCCTTCAAACCATGTTTTAGGTTAGCACCTTTATTTCGGATTTCAACATGTAAACAACCGCATGATTTTGTATGTCCATCTTTCAAATGTCCAACAAACACATCAGTTTCTTTACCGCAATCACATTTGCACAACCAATGGGATTTTCCCAAGTATTTAATTGCAGTTAAACGCCCGAATTTTTGACCGGTTATGTCTATAAAAGTTCCCACGTTTCACCCTTTTGGCAATATGATTGAAATTGGCAAAAATCGCACAGGCGACTTTCGTTTTTAGGAAATTCCACCGCCGTCTTTATTTCTTCAACGGTCTTGTGATATTCCCCGACTTTTTGGTCGTCATAATCGACTTTAACGATTTTGACTTCCGCTTTGTTCAGTTCTTCACACAAGCGTTTTCGGAACTGATACAAATTTTCGGTTTTCTTCTGCCGAATCATAATCTTTGGCAGAAAAACAAAATACATTTCATCTATCACGTGGTCCGGATGTGTTTTTTCAAAATAATGTTTATACACATGCAACTGGCCAGATTCTAAATATCTATCAATGTTATTTGAATACTTGAAATCATACAGTGCGAAATGATTGTCGCCCTTTGGTACTAACAAGTCCATAAACCCGACAAATTCATCGTCTTCAATCTTCAATTCAAATGTACCGTCTGGCAATAATGGTTTTGCTTTCTGTACAACGTCTTCAATTTTCATCGCTTCATTGATTTGCAAATCATCAATGACTGGATAATTATCAAAGTATTGTTTGATTGCTTTTTCTACTGTTGTTTCAATCCCAGTGTGTACCGCCGTACCCAAATACAACGCATTGTTTGCATCGGTATTTGGCAACGTTTCCAATTTATCAATGTACCGCAACTTAAACGCATACGGGCAGGTCTTGTATAATGAAACACGGCTGTAACTGAATTTCATAAGTAATCCTTTATCATCTGGGTAAAGATATCAAAGTCCGATGGACGAATTACAACCGCATTTCCACCCGATTCGTTGATTTGACGTACCATAAACTTTTGCAATTCGGACACCCGACCATTTTCGGCCTTGATTTCAACTTCGATGGAACTTCCATAAATGCAGATGTGTAGATCTGGCAACCCCGATTTAGTAAACGCACTGCCGTGTCGTTTTTCGTAATACCCAACCGGTTGTATTGGCATTTTGTCGGGTGCTGTACCCAACGGATAAACGCCAACGCTTTGCAAAAATCTTTTAATTTTATTTTCAAAATTTTTTTCCGCTGCCATCTCTTACCCCTTTCCGATTCAAAATTTTTTACATATGATAAAATATTTTTTAACAAAGTCAAGAAAAATTTTTAATTATTGTGCAAAAAGTCGTTCGGTAAAATCCTGACGCTTTTTCAAAGTATCCAATATTTTTTCTTCGATGGAATCACGGCAAATCATAATATAGTAGAAACAAGGTTTTATTTGTCCGATGCGGTGTGTTCGCTTTTTGCTTTGTTCAAATAATTCACTGCTTAACGGTAGTGAAAAATAAACAATCTTATTCGCTTTTTGCAGGTTCACACCCATTGCCCCCGCTTGATACTGGACAAACGTAATCGAATCGTCGTCGTTTTCGTACGCCGTTAAATCTTTTACACTGCCGTTGATGATTGATACCGGGCGACCTTTCGCCAATTCTTTTAATTTCGCCAATTCTTCGTTGAAATTATAGAACACTATCAATCTATCATTTGTTGAATCCAGCAAGTCCGCAAACGCATCTAACTTCGATTTGTTGAACTGACCGCATAGCATACGTTCATATAACATCTGGGTCAACGTTGTGTCGCCGATTAGCGTTTTGCCGTCCGCTTCAACAACCTTGTCTTTTTTGAATTTACGATACGTGGTTGTTGCATCAACGTCAATATTTACGAACGTCTGTTCGGGCAATGATAGCACATCTTCGGTTTTTAGAAAATGGGCTCCATACTTTCGTAACATAATTTTCAATTCTTCTACATTTTTGTACCCAACAACGATTTTAATTGGAAATGGTGAAGTTTTTATGTTGATTTTTTGTTCAATTATGTACCGATTGTAAAATTCTTGTTTCGTTATGTTCCAACCCAATAACCGGCATTGCGACCACAGACGTTCATACCTGCCAGATGTCGGCGTACCGGATAACAGAATCACATTCTTGTAATTCAACCCCCGCAATATGAATTTCGACCGCTTGGCGTTTTCGTTCTGGATCAATGACGATTCATCCAACATCAACGTAATGTCTTTCATCGTTGATAATTCGGATCTACGCCACGCCAATTCATAATTTACGATGATGACACCTGGTGCAATCACCGCCTTTGGTTTTGTGTAATCAATCACATTTAACGCCGGATAAAATTGTTTGAAATGATTAACCCAGTCGTTAACTTTGGACTTTTGGCAGATAACCAAATTATAGACACTATCAAACGTCGCCATTTTTTCCGACCCAGAAAATGTTTTACCAAGGCCCATGTCGTGATAATATGCGACCCTGTTAAAATTCCGGGTGACATTTAATGCGTCGCTTTGATGTGGCATTAAAATAATACTGCTCATTTAACACCCCACAAATTCAAGTTGTTGCACTTGCGACTCGATTCTTTGTTGTGCAATATCGAAATAATTTTTATCCAGTTCGATCCCGATAAAATCACGACCCAGATTTTTACACGCAACGCCTGTCGTGCCGCTGCCCATGCAATTATCAAGAATTGTATCGCCTAGATTCGTGTATGTTTTGACAAGATATTCACACAATGCCACCGGTTTTTGTGTCGGATGTACCGTTTTAGATTCGCTCGCAATAGCAATGACTTGTCTGGGGTAATTTGTGCATTCTTGCAGATGGACATTTTTGTGTGATTTTCTGTTTGAAAAACAAGTGTCGGTTTTACCATTCTTATTCCCTTGTTTCTTTTCAATATGGCAACTCATAAGACCTTGCGGATTATAAACCATTCTGTTTTTTGTTTGGCTGGCGTGTATTGCATTCCCCTTTGAAAACACACATACGTTTTCATAATCCCTTAATGGTTGGTTCTTGGCTTGTGCAAATCCCGTTGGTCTGCTTTTGTGCCATATAAAATCATACTTATACAAATCTATTCCGCTTGTTCTTAAAAAACTGCTAAATGGTTCACTGCCGAATAACACAATCGCACCATTGTCTTTGATTATGCGTTTGTATTGTTTCCACAACTCATCAAACGGTATAACACTATCCCACTTGCAGGCAGTCGTACCGTATGGTAAATCACACAAAATCATATCAACAGACTTATCTGGTATGTGTTTCATAATTTCTAAACAATCGCCATTAAATAGTTGTACATTGCTCATAATCCAAACACCCCGAACACCTTATCACCCAACTTGTTAATTTTGTTTTGCACTTTTCCCAGTGCTGGCGTTTTGTCGTCGTGTTCTGCAACCGTCACGGGTCGTTCAACATCGGCCAATGTATAACGGTCAATTGTTTCCTGCTCGACCAAGTCCGACATATAGTTTACTTCAACGTCTGTATATGCCATTTTGACCCAGTATTCTCTAACCTGGCAATTATCGTTACAGCAGATGTAATCCGTATTGCCGATGGTTTGCGTGCGACAACCCTTAATTGTCACACTGCCGTCTGGTTCACGTGATATCGTATACGCATTGGCACTCGTTACGATGCCGACAAAACATAATAAAAAAACGCTGGATTTCATTTCTTACCCTTGATATAATTGTTAAACTTTTCGGGGTTGATATAATAGGTGAATCTGTTGGACATCTTCACCGCACACCCAAATGGTAATATCCCCCGTTGTAGCCCAATTCGCACAAATTGTTGGCTCACACACATTGCCGTCGCCGCTTCTGCGACGGTTATTTTTTTCATTCGACCACCGCCGAACTGAAAAATATTTGTTTGATTTCTTCGCCGGTTAATTCATAGCGTTTGGCGATTACATTGATTTCACTTTGTTTGAAATCATAAGACTGTGTCATTTTGGAACTTAACGCCTGTGGTGTAATTTCCAACACAGCGGCCAAGTCGCTTTGTGTGTCGCCTTTCAACGCCATCTTTGATCGCAGTAAATTTATATCCACCTTTATACCTCCTTGTATCTATTTCAGATACCTTTCACAAAAAGTATCTTAAAATTATACTAGAATAATATTTTCAAAAAATCAAGAACAAAAATAATATTTTTTAGATACTTTTTATTAAAATTTTGACGGTATATTACTTTTTGTAGTAAAATTGAATCGCAATAAGATACAAAGGATGTGGTTAAATTGACTGTTGGCGAACGGATAAAACAATTAAGGAAAGAAAAAGGATTAACGCAAACAGAATTAGGTGAATTATTGGGGGTGCAAAAGGCAGCCGTCCAGAAATATGAAAGTGGACAAGTTCAAAATTTGAAGCAATCAACTATTACTAAACTATGTGAAATATTTAATAGACATCCGGGTCATTTCATATTTGACGGCCCAGAATTAGAAAAACAATTAAAAGATGACATTGTTTTAATAGAAACAATACAAAACAGATTTGGAAATGAAGTTGTATCTATAATTGAAGTTGTGATTGAGTTGAACGATGCGAATAAAAACAAAGTTCTTGATTATGCAAACGACATTGCGGTTCTTCAATCCGTAAAGTGTACAGACAACCGTAAAGTAAAATATTAGCAATAATCAATGACTTATCTCAAAACTTTACACTTTTACGGATAAATCTATTATATTTTTATTATTTATTTTATAAAAATTGTCGATTTTACAGATTTTCTAAAACAGAACTTTAAAAAATACCGGGAATTATAACCGTTTAATCCGTAAAAGTGTAAAGACGGGGTGTATGTTGTTGATTTTACTGCGTTTTTATCTTTACAGCTAGAAAAAAGGAAGTGTAAACATCATGAGAAATAGCAATGGATATGGCAGTATTATTAAACTAGGTGGCAAACGCCGCAGACCATACGCCGTGCGAATTACCGCCGGCTGGACGGATGACGGCAAGCAAAAATTCAAATACATTAGTTATCACGCCAAAAAGACCGATGCAGTTATTGCACTGGCCGATTTTAATAAAAACCCGTACGACGTTGACGCAAGCAAAGTCACATTTGCGGAACTTTATGAAAAATGGTCAAGTCAAGAATATAGAACGCTTTCTGATAGTTCTGCAAAGGGTTATAGAAGTGCGTACAAGCACTGTTCAACGATTTACAATAAAGTGTTCAAGGAAATAAAAAAGACCCATTTACAGGGTATTATCGATGAAATAGAATCACCTTCAATGGCCAAAATGGCAAAGTTCTTGTTTATGAAAATGTATAAATTCGGGTTGGAAAATGACATCGTGGAAAAAGATTATTCCAAGTTCGTCAAGTTGCCAAAAGAAACGACACCAAAAAAGAAACTTCCATTTACAAAAGACGAAATCAATTTGTTATGGGAAAATGTAGACACAATAAAATATGCCGACTTTACGTTGATTCTGCTATACACCGGAATGCGTATCGGCGAATTACTAGACATCAAAAAAGAAAATATCCACCTTGACCAACGATACATGATTGGTGGTAAGAAAACAGCGGCCGGTAAAAACAGGGTTATCCCAATTCACAACCGCATTGTCCCGCTGATTCAAATGCGTATGGAACAATCAGATAATGAGTGGTTATTTATCAATAAACGTGGTGGAAAGTTGCAATATTCACCGTTTATGAAATACCACTGGCCGAACTTGATGGAAGACATTAAAGCACAACACACACCGCACGACACACGACATACATTTATTTCAGAAATGGATCGTCTGGGTGTAAATACTATTTTAACAAAACGAATTGTCGGTCACGCTAACGAAAATGTAACCCAACACTACACTCACAAAACGATTGAAGAATTAGTACAGGCGGTGAATAAATTAGATTGAATCTGTGTATTGCGTGTAACTTGTTTGTATATTGTAAGCAAAAATTTAGACGATTTTAGACATTCATAATTTTACCCCGAACAACCGAAACCCTTGATAACATTGATTTTATGGTGTGTCTGAATTGTATAAAAACTTACAGTTATATTATGCCTAATAAACTGTACAGACCCTACAAATCAAGGGTTTAGCGGTGTTTTGTATATTGTGCGTGTATTGTAATTCGGGGCGTCATTTCACCATACGAAATAAAAAGGTGGCAAAATTATTTTGCCACCTTTTCGCAGTTAATCCATAAAGCACGAAAGGAGTATTTTCATGCAATAATATTATAGTTCGATTTTTAACAATTTCAATAGTTTTTTCCACCAAGAAACTTTCGGTTGCGTTGGTGTTAAAACCTGTACATATGGTTCTTTCTTCATTGTGCTTCGTCCAATTCAATCATACAGTTAATCACATCGCCATACGTCTGAACGGTCGCACGGCAATTATTACGAATACGGTTATTTTCTTTCACCGCGCACCCAGTCAATAATAGCATCATCAACAGGCATATTATAACAGTTGTTCGCATCTTTCATTTCCTTTTGTATTTTGGCAATTGTTTCACTTGCTACCTTCTGCGATTCATTATAATCATTTATACTGGCCGTCAAAGCGTTATTTTCGGCCCGTAGCGTGGCGTTATCTTCCGATAGTGTATTTACCATAGAAAACAAAAAACAACACGCTACGGTCAAAATAACCACCAATGTGATTAAAATACGGTTCATTTAATCCCCTTTATAATTCCACGAACAATTGCTTGCGCAAAAACTTTTGACTTGTCTATCAGCAACTTTTCATCATCCAGATTGCTTATAAATGCACATTCAACCAGTGCCGCCGGTGCGTTGGTGCGCTTGACAACATATAAGCTGGTTGTGTCTTTTATGCCCCTGTCACGCGTTCCCAGTGTTTTTACGATTTCGTCATTAATCGCTTTTGCTAACTTCTTGCCCTTTGTGCTACCACGGTAATAAAACGTTTCTGTTCCTTGCGCTTTTTTATTTGTCGCTGCGTTGCAATGGATCGACACAAAATAATTGCACTTGTTGTTGTTTGATACTGAGCAAACTTTCGCCAAACTTTTATCGCTTACATAAACGACATCATGGCCCTTTTCTTCCAGATATTTTTTTACGTACCCCGCAATCACCTTGTTAACGTATGCTTCGTGTGTTCCACGCTGTCCGATTGCCCCTGGGTCAACACCGTAACAATGTCCTGCATTCACACAAATTTTCATATAAATCATCCTTTCATCATTGTAAATAATCTAAGTCCACAATAATATTTTGTGGTAAAACTTCTTTTAACAAAGTCCCAATCAGTTCAAACTGGTTGATGTCGTCCGTTCGAACTCTAATTGTCAATACGGACGTGTCATTGACATAATTCATCGTGTAATTGTTTTCGCCAACATAAGATACAATCATCTGTTCCAACGTCCGCCACGTGTATGGTGTTTTGAAACTTAAATATGTTAATATACGAACCTTGCGTGTTTCCAAAGTATCCGTTAACGCTGGCGCAATTTTAAGCATCTTTTCCCAACGTTCAACGCCGTATTCTGTGGCATCGTTGATAAATGCGTCTTGTAAAATCCGCTGAATACATTGAGCCAGTGTATTTAATTCGGGGTTTTGGGCGTTCGCAATCTGCTGAAATTCAGCGGTGTTGCGAACAACGTCAGCCCAGTATTTTTCAATTTCTATAATTCTAGTATCCATTTACAGTACCCCTACTTATCAATGAATCTTTATCAACCGCCAGATTTTCCGCTTTGCCATTTAACTTCGTGCCTTGTACGTCCAAAATACCGTCAACCGTCAAGATATAACTTTCCAGACGGGCGATGATGACTGTTAGTTTTTTTGAATTTGCCCAAACCGCATTCAAACTCTTAAAATATTCATCTATCGCCGCCTTAATTTTTTCCTGCGTTCCCGCCCACGTATAACCGTCTTCGTATGTAATTGTGGTTTCAACGTTGACGGTTGTATTATACGCACCCACCACTGTCACAAAATGTCCAACCGGGGCTATGCCCACACCTTCACCAGCATTCGTCACCGGATCAATCGTTGTCTGCACTTCGTCAACCAACGTGTCCGTTGGCACGTTCATATCACTGTCGACAATAACAATTTTTACAGTACCGCCACCATTCCAGTCGGCACCAGAATAAACCTTACATTCACCCACGCCCGATATGGACTTTACTTTATTCTTGTAATCTTCCTTATTACCACCAAACGATTCAGCGGCCAACGACGCAAAATATCTGGCCCGCAATGCTTCGGTATCTTCTTCGTCTTCACCCAAAATAGACACTTCAACGATTTCGGCGGTCTGTAATCCATCAACATAATCAATCGGTATCAGTTGCCCCGTAACCCCATTGGCATCACTTCCGATTGTTTCACACTGCAAATAATACCGCCCTGCCCCTATTTTTTCGGTGATGATGTAATTGTAATCGTCGTGCGAAAAGCGAGTGCCGATTGGCACGTCCAGTGCCGTCGGCGTAAATTCACCAGTTACGATTGCATATCCGGCTGGTTTTGGTGTTATTCCACGTTCGCCCGCACGCTTAATCAAGTATTCACGACTGGCGGTATCTGCAAAAACTTCACTTAATACGCTATCCAACGCAATGTAAAAGTTTTGCAATTCAACCGATGCGGGTGCATTGGCATCATAAATAATTGAACCTTCCCGCTTGTCAAACTTCGCCGGAATACGTGCCAACATTCTACTTAAAATAAGTTCTTGGGTTTCTGAATCATACATCGTTAAATCTCCACCGTTGTGTTAAATTCTGTTTCGCCAAAAATCGACGTTGCCTTAAATTTTACGTGAACAACCCCACGACTTGGGTTGTCAAATTCAAAGTTGCTTACACTTTCCGTTCGATCATCTTCCATAACCGCTTCTGTGATTCGCCGTTCCAATTCCGGTATTACATACGCTATGGGTTGACCAAACAAATCTTTTAATTCAATGCCGTAATTCCACGAATAAATAATGTGCTCATATCTTTCGGTGCGTAAAATTTTATAAACGGCTTGTTCATATGCTTTCAAATCATCAACAAAACCCGCAAACCGCTGTGATTCAACATTCAGTCGGTGCGTGTATGACGGTTGTGATTCATATTCGAAATCATTTAACAACCCGCCGTTGTCATCCACCGTGTTCATCACTGTTGGTATCAATGTGTCCGTCATAACCACTCTCCTTCAACTGGTGGCGTTTCAACTCTATCAAGCACCAGATATTTTTGCCCACCCTGCATTCGTAATAATATAACTTTTTCGCCTTTTTTCAATCCATAATGTTGCAACACCTTAATTTTGTGTTTAATTTCGTGTTTGTGGGTGGTATCTAAATCTGTTGTTGGTTGCGTTGTGCTTGCGCCAACAGGTACGTCCGTATACGGGTGCGTATGGTCTGGCACCATAAACGCATCATTTTCCGTCTGCATCGATACTGTCAAATCGACATAATGGTCTTTGACCATATTGGACAAAATCAAAAACGATTCTGGCAAAACAAGTTTCTGATCGATTGTAATTTGCAACGGTGCAACGCCCGTAACGGTACCATAAAAAATATCCGTCAGTTGCATTGAGTTAATCATATTTGCGGCGATTAACTTCATTGATTCATTCAAAGATGGTGATGCTTGTCTAACCATAAAATTCTTCGTTCCCTTGTAATGTTAAGTCCATGTAATGATGTCCGTTGTCGAATGTATGTGTCGCATTTTCCACCAACATACGCTGTTTTACGGTCTTATCCCCCAGATTTAAGTCAATATACACACCAGACCCCCCACGAATACGTATGTCGCCCAAATGGTCTTTTATCGACAAACTGCGAAATACTTTGTTATGCAATTTTAATAATGCTTTTGCTTTTGCACTTGCATTTTCGCCGTTCTGTACTTCTTCGTAATATTGCAAAACGCCCCACTGTCCCATCGTCTTTGTGTCTTGGGCCACCGTTGGCACACCCGCACCGTCGCCACTTGATTTTGTCACTAACAAGATGCGGTTGTATGTTTCATTGTCGATTGACGTGGTGTAATCAAAGTTTTCGGCGGTATCCTTGTTTATCAAGAAATTGGTGGTTGAATCTTTAATGTTTTTAAGCGTTAACGCACCAAAGTCGTCATACAAATAAAAAAGATTACCCGTGCTCATAACCGTTTTGTCGATTGCGTCCAAAATCGTATCAAACAACGTTTGGTTGGGACAACTTAAATTAGGTATAACAAACCCCGTATTTGGCAAATTACCGACTTTTAGTTTGAAATCTTCGGCAATGCGTTTAACAACCTGATCCGCACGTATGCCACTCCAAACATATGTCGTCTTATTTTTCAAATACCGCAACTGGTCATACGCCGTAACTTGTACGTGGCGTTCTTTATCCCACTGTTTTTCAAAAACAAACCCATGAAAAACGTTAGTTTTTCCGTATCTGAATATAACTTCGGCACCTTCGGAAAAACTTAAATTATCATCTTTTACACATGTGAATGACAATTTACCAGGTTCGCCCTTGCGACACGTTTCCCACGTGATGCCGTCAACAACAACAGGTTCTTGAATGCGTCCGCCGCTTAAAATCTGTATCGTGCATTTTTCCATCGTCAACTCAACCTTATCTTCTGCCCAGGAAATATCAAATGTGGGTTTGACAACTTGTTTAACTTTGCGACTTCTTTATACTTTATCCCACTGCCCAAATGCTTCTTACAGATACCCCACAAAGTATCACCTTTTTTAACAGTAATTATTTTCGGTGGCACCTTTGTTGATGGGCGGGCTGTCTTTTTGGTTGCAATTTGTTTCCCTGTTTGCTTCCCCGTTTGTTTTTCATTAACATTGGAAATGGTGATTGATTTCGTGCCGTATGATTTCCACTCTTTCAATGAAATTTTGCACATAACGTCAAGACCGTGTTCGTTGGCATCTTCGTCGTATTCAAAATCTTCAATTTGACACGTGATATTTGTAAAGAATAACACCTTGCCCCTTGGATTCATTCGGGTGACGATGAATTGAAACGGCTTTTTACTCTTTTTCAACTGGTTAATTACCGGTATCATCGTCGTTGCCGTATAACTAGAAATTGAATAATTGGCAAACGGATATTTCTGTTGTGGCAACAAAAATTCAAATGATATGTCCCGCAACCCCTGGTCTTTCAAGATGTTTATTTCACCGTCGTTAATCAAAGTCACCGTTTTATTCTGGGACGGCGTTTTAACAGTCAACGCACCCGGCGTGACGGGAAGTGGTATTGTACCCAAGAAAAAATAATATGCCATAATTACACCCCCTTAAAAATGCACACCGTCAGCGGTTGCCAATACACCTTCATAAACTTTCTGTTGCAAGTAATTAACCACTTTATCCAAGTCCATATTTGAATTGATTTTGTTATTGTTCGTCATTTCGATTTTCAAATCCGTCATTGTATAACGGTTGATTGCTTCACGTTCTGCCAAATCACGCATATAACTAATATCTTCTTCGTTTGCTGCGATATCAGATGTATTGTCTGCGATTTGTTTGGCGTAATCGGTTAATGCGTCGTTTGACGGTGAACCGTACCCACCACTTAATGCTTTACCAACGTCATTTAAACCATTAGCAGGACTCATTGCACCTTTGCCCCATAATCCTTCCAATGCGTCTAATTTGGATCCGCTATTACTCAAACCATCAGCGACACCTTTACCCCACTCATAACCCTTGTCAAAGGATTCACCAACGTTTTTCATTTCCATGCGTGGTGCTGTCCAGTAATCAGCGGGTTGATTTGCAACAGACGCTTGTAAACTGGCTTTGGCGTTTTCTAAGTCACTTGTAATAGATTTTCTTTCAGAAAGGTGTGCTTTGGTTTCCAGTCCTAATTTTCGGCCAATCCAACTGTCCGCCAACCAGTTCCAACCATCGATAATACCGTTGACCGCCTTAATGATAACGTTGACCATATTTGTTGCGAATTTATCCCAACCCTTTGTCATTGAAATAATCAAGTCCAAAAAGTTTGTTGCCAAACTCACAAACATTTTTTTCACCGAATAAATAGGATGTTTGAACGCATTTGCAAAAAATTCAACAAAAGATGCAACGGCGTTCCATATATACGCAACAACATTCCAGATAATCGCACCTAACGCCCTAAAGCACCCGGCAACAAAACCCGTCGCACTGTATGAAGTGCCGGCGAATTTGTTTATTGCGGCAATTACCAAATAAATAACCACAATTACTGCAATGATTGCTAAAACAATCCAAGTCAGCGGACAAGCCCACAACGCACCGTTTAACCCCAGTTGAATTTTTGCCCATCTCGCTGTCGCAGCGGTAATACCGTGCGTTGCAAATGTGCCAATTATTTTCGCAATCGTCAACGCACCTGTCGCTATTGCACATAATTTCTGCCAAGTCCAAACCGCCATCAATGCACCTTTATACATCAAGAATGCACCAGCAATACCATATACAATTGGCCCAATAAAACTCCAATTTTCATAAAAAACATTGAAGACATCTAGTGCCAAATCAAACACATAACCCAAAACATCTATCACAACTTTAATGGCATTTGCAAAGGCATTTGCAAAGTTTCTGAATTTTTCTGAATTTGCAATCTTATTGATTTGTTCCAATATCGGTTCAGCAACTTTTTTGACGTAATTCCACATTACTGTCCAAACTTGCCGCCACGTCCACGCCAGGCCTTCAAATTGTTCATTAACTTTACCTATTGAATCAAATATCGCATTTTTTATGATTGCCGATGTGATTTTCCCTTCGGCCGCCATGTTTCTTAATTGCCCAATAGGAACATTCATATAATCCGCAACGGTTTCTAAAATGTTTGGTGACGCTTCAAAAATGGCGTTAAATTCTTCACCACGCAGGACACCAGACCCCATTGCCTGCGTTAATTGCAACATTGCGGACGCTATTTCTTGCGGTTGTGTCCCCGCAATCGCAAACATTTTATTCAACGTTTCTGTAAAAGCAATCGTTTCATCAAAACTACCGAACAGTTTACCAGTTCGCTGTTTTAATTTTGCAACTGCATCGGCGGTTTCATAATAACCGGCTCTTGAACGCTGTGCAGATTCATAGATTTTGTCCATTACCTCATTGGTTTTGTCTAAATCACCCGTCATTAAATTTATGCGTGATTTAGTCATTGCAAGTTGGTCAGACGCATTTACAATCCCCATAAGGCTTTGAAAGCCGATATACATCTTAGCAACGTCTTTTAATTTGCCCCACAATTTGTTGGCATCGCTCGTGCCTTTACGCACGCTTTTATTAAACTTGTCTTGTGCTATTCTGTTTTCGTTAATTTCTCGTTCGATGTTATTAAGATGTACTTGGGATTTTGCCCACTCACTGCGGGCTTGGCGAATTTTATTAACATCAACGCCACGGGCCGATGCACGCTGCATTGATTCAAATGAATTGATGACGATACCCAACGCCTTATTCATCGAACGTAAGGCGGGGGTCATGCCGTCCGTCAATTTAATGCTAGATTGAATTGTCGCCATTGGTTAACCCCCTACCTTTTCCGCTTCGATTTTAGTTTTTTTGCGTCTTCTTGATCCTTTTTCATTTTTACATCAATAGCCGCAATAATAAACGCCTTTTCGTATCTGTCCATCGCCATAAATTGACGTGGCGTTATTCGTAATTTGTGAAGGCAATAGTAAGCATAATTTGCCCACGCATCGCCTTCGTTTATTAGTTTTTTGCCTGTTCAACCAATTCATCATTACCAACGTCAAAGCCGTTGATTTCACTTATTTTGTTGATGTAATCGGTATATTCGCCTGGCAACAACATCGCTTTTAACAATTCATCAGCGCTCATAACGCCGTAATGGTCTTGTAACGCCTTGTTATTCAAATCTGGATAAACTGTACATGCAACCGCAACACGGCCCATATACAACGATGTGTCTATTTCTGGACGCACCGCATTTGAACGACCTGGCACCTTAACATTACGCATACAAGATTTACGGATTGCGTCATCTTCTTTGGAAGAAATCGCTTTAATCTTCCAAACTTTCGCATTCCCTTCCTTGTCTTTCAGGCGGGTGGAGGCAACATATTCCACCGCATCCATTTCGGTGATTTTGCCAATCATAAAATCGTTAAAATCGTCAAATTGTACTTTTGTTTCTGCCATAATTGTGTTCCTTTCTTTCTATGGTTAATATTTATTGCATGCCGTCTAACATACCAAATTCTTCTGGCATTTCGAAATCTTCGAAAGTGAAATCAAATTCATCTTCCAAATATTCTTCGTCTGCATCGAATTTAGCAATTAAACCGCCGTCCAAGTTGCAATCTTTCAAAATAACCGTCTGACGACCAACAGATGATGTTGGGTCTTCGTTGGTAACTTGAATATCAAAGTAGATGTCTTGTCCGGTTTCTTTGTATTGCTTTAACAACTTACGGAAAATTGAAGTGTTAAAGTGGAAAGTTGCCGAACCGCTACCTGTCCAACCTGTCGCCTTGTTTCCTTTTCCGGTCTTACCCAAAATAGGAACTTCGGTCTTATTTTTTTCGATACTCGCTTCCAAGTTAATCGCCTGCATGAAGTTATAACGATTTTCGCCAATCGTTACAAAGCATTCTGCCATTGATGCGGAAACGGAATCTTTTGCGTGCATTATTTGTCTTGGCATTTTATCCCCCCTTATTCAATCACGGTTGTCATATACAGTTGTTCCATCGCAACGGTTGGTTTCAAGATTTCACTAACCGCAACTGATTCTTTACTGTCACCCTGTTCAACTTTCAAGTTGTCAGAATTATAATCTTCGATGGCACGTACTGTTTCCATCGCACGGGCTTGTGCAACCAAGTCCGCCCAGAAAGAAACACGTCCACTTTTATCATTCTGCACCTTACCCAGATATTTTGTATTGAACAATCTCGCCGCATCGTTGGCACGTTGGTCAATAACACGGATTACCTGGTTGTTTGAAAAATCTTTGGATTTTTCTGGTGTGAAACTTACAAATGTGTTGATGTCACGCAGTGTGCGTACTTCGTCTTCAACCATATGGAACATAAATTTACCGGACAAAATACCTGCTTCTAATTCAGATTGTGTGTGTGGACAATCAATCGCCAATTCGCCGTTATATTTGGCGTTTGTCATTGATTTGTTGATTGCACAACCGGCCAACTGACCACCAACCCAGTAAACAGCCGAACAATCTGTGTCATCACCACCGACGCTGTTTTCAACAGATACAATACCTTCGTAATCTGCTTCTGTACGATAAACAACTGTCTGGAATTTAACACCGACTTGATCACGCAGGCGTTTTGTAAACGCAACGAACAACGAAATGATTCCAGAATCGGTTGTTGGTGCAATCAAGACGTTATAGTTGTATGATTCCAATTTCTCCAACGCAGTTTGATAATTTGCAGCAACGATTTCGCTTGTGCCGTTTGTTCCACCCGATAAAGATGTACCAGCGGTCGCATCCAATGTTGCGTCTTTTACCCATACAACATAATCATTGTCAACCAATTCAGACGCATTTGTTACTGTCTGGGAATCAACTTTTATTGAACCCATATACAGAACAACGTCTTTCTTTGATTCATCATCGATATTTGCTGTAATTGCATATTTCAAAGCATTACCACGAACACCCGCATATTTTGCAGTTGCCAATGCCGATGTTGCTTTTGCACCGCCTGTATTCAAATTATAGACATGTACTTTAACCGCACCCAAGAATACTTCACGCAGTGGCATAATTTCATCTGCTGTGTAATCGTATCCCAACAGTTTCAAAGAATCTTTTTGGAATTCTTCCTGCGTTAAAGTCAATACTTTGTCTTGTACGCCCCAATCCAATGCAATAGGCAGTGCAACAACACCCCTATCACTTAAAGTCGCTGATGCCCTTGCAGCACTTACAACGTTAATGTAAGCACCCGGCATTGTTTTATTTTGTGTAACAAATGTGCCACCACCTAATGCCATAATTGCCCCCTATTTTATTTCTTTTTCCCGTACAGGAAATCGTTAATGATTGATTCAACTTCTACAATTGAATATTCTTTGTCTTCTTCCAACAATGCGTTCACAATATCTTTGCGTTTTGCAAACTTTTTGGAATTAACAAATTGCTTTTTGGAAAATTTCAAGACCTTTTCAGCCTTGCTTGGTTTTTCAGTTTTGACTTCTTCTGTCACGACTTCTTCCGTCTTGACTTCTTCCGCCACGACTTCTTCCGTCACAACTTTTTCTGTTGTCTCAACTACATCTTTCTTTTTAGCCATATCAGCCCTCCGTCGTTGATTTTACTTCTAATTGTTCCATCTGGTCGGCACCTGCCACCTGCTTTTTGACGAACATGTCATAATTTACAAAGAAGTGCAAAACACCGTCCACAACCTCATAACGCATTTTAGTTCCATGACATAAATTGTCAAGAACATTTATGTATTCCAACGCCACATACAACTCTTCCGCAACCGTATAACATTCTTCTTTTTCCTTTAATTTGTCTTTTGGGAAATAGTGAATATCAAACGGATATTTACGCAAATAGCGGGTTGGCAGTTTTGCCGATTGTTCGGGTTCAAGGGCCACAATGGAAAAGCAGGGTTCAGTCAATCCCTGTTTGATGTTTTCACGCCAAACTTGATATTTATTACCAAATGTTTCGTTTAATTTGGTTGCGATGCCATTTATAATATCGTTAATCATTTCACATACTCCCATTTATAACCGTAAGCCGTTTTTCGCGTGCCTTTGCAACACTTCACAATGGTTGAACAATCTTTGACACCAACCGATAATGCCGCGGCGGTTGCGGAATCATAAGTTTTATTCAAAGTCACATTGATGACTGCTTTTGCGACTGCACTATTTTTACCAAAACGCCCAAAACTATAATTTTTATTCCCCTTATGGACACCCAAGCGGATTTTGGTTTGCCGCATTTTTTCAATTTGCTCTTTTGGCTTTGGTTTTCCCGTTCTTAATAAACGTAGAACCAGTTTTGCATATTCCGAACACGGTCGCCCCTTACCCGCTTCGCTCAATTTTTTTCTAGTTTCTTCTGAAACAGTATGATTTTTATTACCACCACCCAATAAGTTATAACCCTTATCACGATTCATAGAATCATAGAATTTAATCCAATAAACTTCTTTTGCATCCAGTTCATCACGATTGTGTGCATGGTCTATTTGTTCAATAGTAAAGTTTTCACGCCCGTATTTTTGGATTGCGTGTGATAATAAACGACAATATGATTGATCAGTTCGGCAATGTTGTCCCCATCGTTTGTGTAACGATTGCACTGTCTGCCCGATATAAACCTTGCCATTTATCTTATTGGTTATCTTGTAAATTATCATTTGAACGTCTCACTTAGATATTGCATCAACTTTTTTTCTATTATTTTAGCAGCGTCACTTTCAATTTCAAGTTCACTTTTTTCAAGAAAAAATCTACCTTCAACCCATCCCTTTCCGCCACGGGTTCTGTGACCATAGTTCACAAAACTTGCATATTCCACCGGATTTATAATCGTTATTTCGTACGTATGCCCGCTTTGCTTCACCGGCAAAGATTGTGCATAGGCGGTGGCGTTTTGTTGCTTTTCGCCAACCCACCCACGACGTAACGTTCCGCCGACTTTACCAGACCCAGCGGGATATTGACCGACTGGTGTTCTTTTAATAACTTTCGCCAGCAAGCGGGCAGCAAGTTCTTTTGAAACGGCTTCACAAAACTTTTTTAGTTCTGCTTTTTGCAATTTTTCAATTCGATCTTGCAACGCCTTTAATTGCTTAAAATCACAACTACCCCATTTTGCCATTACGCCCACCCGTCAAACAGTTCCAAGATTATTTCTTGATGGTTGACGTGCCGTGCCGGCTCGCCACTGTTTTTATAAGCGGTTGTTTTGCCGTTTCTCGTCACGTCGATTCTTGAACCGGCTTTTATATTTATGTCGGGCGAACAGATGAGTTTGGCCGAAAGGAACAAAGAACCGCCCACACCTTCGCCCGATGGCTTTACAGTTTGATAAGAAATTTTACACGGTACATTCTCATAAACCGTAATTTCCTGCATACCACTTATTTTTGTGGTTGGATCGATAACAACTTGATGTTCGACAACGTTGCAAGTGTCGATATACAATTTTTCAATGTGTTTGCGTGCAATCGTCAAATCTACCATTTCAATTTCCTGTGTGCGATTAAATCGTCGTTGTACCCAGTTGTCAATTTATTCAGATACGAATTAAATACAGTTTCTGGGTCTGTTGTGGTTGCATATTCCACCGTTGTGTCGCC
This sequence comes from Candidatus Enterousia sp., assembly GCA_045643965.1. Lineage (GTDB taxonomy): Bacteria > Pseudomonadota > Alphaproteobacteria > Rs-D84 > Rs-D84 > Enterousia. Next base: position 34,167 of record JAZRGB010000004.1, read on the forward strand.
GTCTTGAATCTTCTTAACAATCTGGTCAATTTGCACGCTTGATAATTGACCCATTGCTTTTTTAGATTGCAAAAATTCACCACACACCATATCGATGATGGCGTATTTTAAGCAATCTGGAATTTCACTAATGTTGCAAAAGTGCTTGATGTGTTGTTCCACCTTGTTTAATCCAAATGCAATCGCCAGGTCGTCACCAGCGACAATTTTATATCCCAAAGATTCCAAGCGTGATTTAATTTCTTCTAACATTTTAAGCACCCCTAAAAATTAAGGGGTTGGGTTTTCGCCCAACCCCCAGCGGATTAACCCAAGGAAACGATACGTGCAATTGCAATATCTTTGTGGTTAATTGTTGCCAATTCCCCACCGGATTTGCCGTTGTTAACCAACGTCCAGTTCGCACCATTTTCCAATTCTGCATTGGTTGGCGACAAAGATACCTGCGATTTCTTTGTGTAAGAAATACCATATGGCGCAAAGCACATACGACGACGGGAATACAATGTTGTTTGACCGCCGTTCTTTGCAGCATCACGACCCATTTCGTATGGAACTTCTGCACCCAAGTTTGCAAAACGGATAGCACCATCACCGAATACGTATGATGTGTATTTTGTTTTACCATCGCCTGCGGCTTCTGTTGGCATACCGTCGTCAACGATAACCATACGGCCGTTCCAGTGTGCCAAAGGCAACGGGCGTTCTACACCGTTTGCATCTGTATATTTCAGATATTCCAACAGTTTTTCGTTTTCCAGATTTGTTGCAACGGCAGAGTGCATAATTACCAAAGAGAATTTAGCACGTTTGTCGCCGCTTGCTTTCTGGACTGCGGAATTCAATGTTGATGCGTTAACAACGTTATCAACTTCACCTGTGATGTCGTATGTGTGGTTGTTTACAAATTCCAAGTTCTTATCACCTGTCATTGCAAATACACCTTTCAAGATCGCCAAGATGATGCCTGTGTCAACGTCATCCCAGTAATATGCGACCTGTTTTGCAACTTCGTCCATAAACTCAACGCCTGCTGTAATATCAACAGAAAAGTCTCTTTCGACCCATGCTTTCGCACGACCAACCGCAACAACGGATTGTTCGAATGTGTCCATGCTTGTCGCTGTGATGTCGGTGTTACCGTCATAGTTCAGTGCTTCACCGCCGATACGGCCAAAGAATGGAATTGTTCCATACGCTGACCCCGTCTGTGAACCCAACAAGTTTTTAATTGTTTCGTCGGCTACAATCACACGTGATTTTACCAACTCGTTTTTATTTGGTGCTGGTAATGTTTCAACATACCCACCAAACGCTTCCGGATTAAATGATTTTGAATCAAATTTCTGTCCAGCCATTTTTATTCACCTTTTTTTTAGTTTAGTCGTTTAATGTACCCCCGGCGGCTACATATGCCACACGTTCTGAGTAAGTCATATCTTTAACCGCTTTTGTTCCCGGCTTCCCGTTCCCTTCCGCTGGTTTTGCACCGTTAACCGTCTTTGTTTCACCATCAAATAAATAAGAATCAGATTCTTTTAATTTCTCAATCTGCTTATCTAAACCTTTGATAGTGCCGTCTTCGTTTAACTTTGCATCTGTCAAATCCAACAAGGCTTTAACCGCTTTCGCATTTTTTGCTTTTGCGTTTGTTAATGCAAGTGTGACTGCGCTTTCGATTCCCATGGTTTTGATTTTCGCTTCATAGTCTTCGGTCGCCTTTTTATTTTCTTCTTGCAACTTGTCGATTTGTGCTTTCAAGGATTCCGAATCGCCCGCCGATTTTTTCAATTCTTCCAGTTGCTTATCCCTATCAGACACCTGTGTCTTATAGTCTTTAATCTGGTCTTCCAATTCGGTCTGTTTTGCCTTTAATGAGTTAATGCTATTGCCATGTTCGGCCATAATCTTGTCAATAACTTCATCCGACAATTCCAGCGATTTCAAAAATTCTCTTTTCATTTCTTTTTCTCCTTACGTTGTTTTACGTGGGTTCGACCACTTAGGTTGGAATAATAACGCTTATCCCTGGCTACAAGTGAAATATAATTCTAAGTAATTATTATTTCAACAAAATTTTTAACGCATTAACGCATTAAAGTGTTATAACATAATTATATACGGTCAACGCACCTTTTGTCCATTGCGTTTCCGTTCCAGTTCCAACCACTGCCGATATTCCGACAATGTCAACGCGCCCTTTTCATGATTGCATTTCTTGCAACAAGGGAACAGTTGACTCGCCCCTAATTCCGTCTGTCGTGATTTCGGCGGTTCGTGATCCAGTGTGTAATCGCGTTTATCCGTTATAGCCGTTCCGCATATATAACAATATACCGTTTCCCACTTGTACGATTGTTTATATTTATTGCGGAACTTAACCATCGCTATTCTTCTTCTGTTATTTTTAAACCGTCTTTCTTGCTGTATTCAATGTTGAATTTCTTTGTAATCCAAGGCAACACCAGGAATATCAAACACAACGCCGCGAACGCGATAATTGCCACTACGCCCCACGTTCCGAAATCAGCGTTGTATATTTCGCCAACGATTAACGCAGCGATACAACCAAACATAGCAATAATTAAACCTATTTTAGTTATCATTTTACGCCCCCTTATAAGTCAAAGTATATCGTTGCGTTTGTTGCGCCCCACTTGTTCGCATACTGTGACATTGCTTCAATTGTCGCCTGCATGTCTGCACGGAAGTGGATTTCGGCTAAGGCAGTACAATTGCGGAATGCGCCATTTGACGTTGAAGAACCAAAACTATTTGTTTGAACGTCTGTTAATGACGGGAATGAGATTGTAGCAATCTTATTACATCCATGAAACGCATTGTATAGACCGTTGCTTCCGACACTTTGCAACGAACCCAAATTAACACTTGTTATACCTGTGCAACCATAGAACGAATAGTTCAGACCGTAGTTGCCGACAGTCCGCAAAGAACTCAAATCTATACTTGTGATGCCTGTGCAATTATAGAACGCATAACTCAGACCGTAGCTTTCGATACTTTGTAACGAACTCAAATCTACACTTGGGATGCCTTTGCAACCATAAAACGCATTGCTCAGACCGTAGCTGCCGACAGTCCGCAAAGAACTCAAATCTACACTTGGGATGCCTGCGCAATTATAGAACGCATTGTACAGACCGTAGTCGCCGACACTTTGCAATGAACCCAAGTCTACACTTGTGATACCAGTGCAACCATAAAATGAATAGTACAGGCCGTTGGCGTTAACACTTTGCAACGAACTTAAGTCTACGCTTGTGATGCCTGTGCAATTATGGAACGCATTGCCCAGACCGTAGTCGCCGACACTTTGCAATGAACCCAAGTCTACACTTGTGATACCTTTGCAAGTATAAAACGCATAGCGCAGACCGTTGCTACCGACAGTCTTGACACCCGTAAAATTCAACGCACCAGTCCAAGTTGTTTTATTCAATGTTCCATTTTCATCAACATCGCCAATCCACGTATCAACAGTCGCACCGAACTTGGTTGCTGGTGCGCCACCGCCACCAGTGATAGTATCAATACACCCCGCTAAATTCGCGCTGTTCTGCACGTCGGGCAATGTCGCACCCTTGCCACTTGCGGCGGTATATGCCGACGCTATATTGCCTTTGATGCGTAAAATTTCGTCTGCAACGCTCATATTACACCTCCGCTAGTGCTGATTCTATATCGCCAATCAATGTATCTATCCCCAGCCACGCCTGCGCCGCTGCCTTTTCGTCGTCTGTCAGCGTTATGTCGTTGGTCGTGACAGCGCGCTTTACAAGGTCGTTCTTGATGTTTTCAAGAGTACCTTTGCCTACGAAAACGTTAGCTACTGCACCAGAATAGCCTGCAAGTGTAAAGACGTGGGCGCGAAAAGTTCCACCCTCTGTTACTTGACTGCCATTATATGCAGATGCCCTAACAAGACCTAGTTTACCGTCCCCTGCTATATCCGTATTCCCAACAGCACCAAGCCATGTTCTTGCCGCGGTCTTTTCGTCGTCGGTTAGTTCGATTGTGTTTGTTGTGACACTTGTTTTGACTGCATAATCTAAATTGGTAGGCGTGATTGGTCTATATTCACTTGCTCTTCTATCTATATAATCTTTTGGGGCATTTGCTATATACATGCCACCGCTTGAAGTTACACGTAATCCAGCGTTGGAAATAGGATAAACAATCCCCGCTTTATTAGTTTCAGTCGCATAATCCGTTTTCTTAACAAAACTTGCCACCGCGTCCGCAGTTATGCCACTGTTCAACGCCGCTAATTGCGCCGCCGTCAATGGTGTTTCGTTAACCTGATATTCCGCTTGCCAGCCGTCTTTGCCTTGTTCAGACCACAAGCCTGTATATTTATAACGCCACGTGCCACCCTGTTCATCTGCAACAACAACCAAATAATCGTTTGGCGTTGGCGCATGATTGCCGTATGCGTCCACTGGGTATAATGCGGGGTCACTTGGCACGTCTGCCCACGTATCCCAATTACCACGGAAATGCGCTGTTGATGTTTGAATTGATGAATTTACAAACCCCTGGTCGGCAAGTTGATTTTGTGCGTTCGCGGTTGCTGGGATTACAGATTCCACCGTTTGCAGTTCGTCCTTAGTTGCAAAATCGGACACGTCTGGAATAATATCAGGATTAACGCCCAGCGGTTCAGTAACGCCGTCACCAACCATCGTGTCGTCGCGCAACACTTGGTCAATGCTACCCGCGCGATTGGCAACTTCAATATCTACAACTGGGGATTCATTATCTATTAAAATATCAACGTCCATTACTACACCCCGCTTTCAAATGTGTTGTTTACAATGTTAAAACGCGCCTGGATAATCGTATCAATATACTGACTGCCTTTGAATAAACGAATAGCATAGTAATACGCACCAACAGGATTATCCGATAAATGTTTGTCAATCGTTACCGTGATTATATTGTCGGTAAAGCCTGACAATACAACGCGTTCCACTGCTTCCATGTCGTCATCGTCTTTCTTTAACTTAACGATAAATTCTGCACTATACCCCGCCAATTTATAAGGCGTGCCGTCTTTGTTTTTCAAATGAAACGTTAAGTCAACACCACAGTCAAACTGATCAACGTAAATGTCTTTGCCTATTCTAGTAATTGCCATATTTGCGCTCCTTTAAGTATTGCTCAACGCGTGTCTGAATATATGTATTACCGCCCTGCTTTTTGTAGGCGTCGTATAAATCTAAAATCGTTTCCTCGTCGTCTGGATTGTGGCTCATATTCATTATAATTTCCATACGGCGCATACGCATATCCATATCTTTGATTTGCTTATGACGCCCACTAAACACCCAGTCCAACAACTTCATGAACGTTGGCGCGACAATCGAAGCAATAATAACAACCCAGATTTCTGTCATTGTTTACGCCTCCAAATACGGATGTTCCGATTGAATCTGCGCCGTCAATTCGCGTACTTTTGCCACATATGCGGATT
>JAZRGB010000005.1:0-2776 GCA_045643965.1 Candidatus Enterousia sp.
TTCACGATCACGCCTAAAGGCTGGAAAATGTCCGATCTGTTAAAGGGCAAAATTCCGCACCTTTCTATTAAGTGGTATAAGGAAGGCGGCATTTTCTCAAGTCCTACTATCGCTGGTATCGGCGAAGCTGGACCTGAAGCGGTCGTTCCATTAAACAAGTTATGGGATAAACTCGATGCAATCGCCGACAGAAGGGGAACGCCTATCGTGGTAAACGTATATGGTTCTGATAATATGAGTGTCAGCGAACTTGCGGCAGCAGTAGAACAAAGGCTTATTCAGACACAGAAAAGGAAATCACTGGTATGGGCATAAAATCACCTAACAAGACATTTACATTCGACGGTAAGTCGTCAGCCGACTATGGCGTGTATATCACAGGCGAAGGCGTATTCAACGCACCTGAACGTGCTGTGGAAATGATAGAAATTCCGAACAGAAACGGTGCGTATGCTATGGATCAGGGAAGGTTCAATAACATACAAGTAACTTATCAGGTCGGAATGTTCGACGTTGACGAAAGCGACTTCGCAGACAAGGTTTCCGACTTCAGAAACTGGCTGTGTTCGAAAAAAGGATATGTTCGTCTTACAGATGACTATAACCCTGACGAATACAGAATGGCTGTTTTTTCAGCTGGTGTCGAACTTGATCACGAAGATTTAATTTCAGGCGAATGTGACATCACCTTCGAGTGCAAACCGCAACGGTTTTTGACAAGCGGCGAAACCGAACAGACCGTAACCAATAACGGAACACTAACGAACCCTACGCTTTTTGATAGCAGTCCGCTTTTAGCAGTCAAGGGATATGGCAATCTGTCGTTTAATGGTTATGCGTTGAATATCGAAAATGCTGTCGTTGGCGATATAGAAATTGCAGAACAGGCAACAGACATTGTCACACTTGATACATCTATGTGTAATGTTGGCGATGAAATGTATAGTATAACGACTGTCGGTAGTACTGTCTATTTAGGTCGTTGGAATTATAAAATTACACCTAAAGGCGATGCCGATATTGCTGGGAACGTTAGTGGTAGTGGTTATATATCGTCGTCTGGCACAAGGTATATCGGCACATCGTGGACAAAAACAGCTACAAAAACAGGTTCATTAAGTATCCAAAAAAACGGAAACTATTATACGCCGACATATACGCTTGATATGGTTATGCAATATGACGGTAATAAAACCATAACATTCACGCCGACGTTTACGCCTTCGGGTTCAGGTACGCAATATGTAAATGTAAATACTACTTTAACCATATATGGCGTATGGTGTGATTCTACAAAATCAACACTTGGCAATCCAACATATATAGTCTGTGACATCGGCGAATGCTATATGATTCAAGGCGTCGAAATAATCACGCTGAACAATGTTGTGGCACTAGGCAGTGACTTACCGAAACTTGCAAGCGGAACAAACACCTTCACGCTGGACAACACGATCACTGAACTGAAGGTAACACCGAACTATTGGAAGGTTTAAAATGATACCTATTTTATACGAAAAAAACGAAACAGCATTTACATCTAACGGACTGGGCAGACTGCGTGACTGTATATCGTGCGTGGTAACCGAAGAACGAAACGGTATCTACGAATGCGACTTTGAATATCCTATTGACGGTGTGAATTTTGACCGTATACAGTGCGGAAGGATAATCGCTGTTACGCACGATGAATCTGGCGATGTACAGCCTTTCGATATTGTAAGTTATGAACGACCGATAGACGGTATCGTGCAGTTTCACGCTGTGCATATATCATACAGGCAGACAGCATTAACAGTGACAGGCTCGAACATCAATTCACTTGCCGATGCGTTCACTATGCTTGAAGGTTCAACGCCAGTCAACCCTTTCACGTACTGGACCGACAAAACGTCGACGAACTATATGGCAGCCGCCGACGGTATACCGCATTCGGTACGCCAGCTTTTAGGCGGCATCGAGGGTTCGGTGCTTGATTCGTATGGCGGTGAATTCGAGTGGGATAAATGGCAAGTCAAACTGTGGTCCGCAAGGGGCAGTCAGAAGAACTTCACGATCAGATACGGTCTGAACCTTATCGATTATAAGGAAGAAATGGACTTTTCGGACACGTATACTTCAGTCATTCCGTACTGGGTAGGACAGGACAAGAAAGGCAATGACATCGTTGTTCAGGGCAGTGAAGTCACTGCACCTTATCCGTCATTTAATGGCGTGGACAGGTGCGTGCCTTTGGAACTGACCGACAAGTTCGAAAACAAGCCGACGACAGCAGACCTTGAAGCGGAAGCACTGAACTACATAAACGAGAACCAGACATATTTACCAGCACAGACGATAGAAGTCGACTTCGTCAGGATAACTGACCAGACCGAATACGCACAGTTCGCAAACCTTCAAAAGTGCAATCTGTGTGACAGCGTAACGGTCGTATTTTCGAAATATGGTATGTCAGGCGTGTTCAAGATCGTAAAGACCGAATGGAACGTATTACAGGACAGATACAATAAACTTGAACTGGGCACGCTGGCTGCAACACTGTCCGAAGCACTGGGAATAGGTCAGCCTTCTTCATCATCGCTGTTCAGCGGCGGTGTTATCGGTCTTGACGACATCGTTGTCGAATATTACACACACAGTTATGCAAATGTATCAAGCGGCGGTAATATGTCGTGGCAAGAAACAATTACGAAACCGAACTATTATCCAATCGGTGTCGTTGGCTTTAATTCAAACCGAGCTGTATTGGTAGTAGACAGAGCAATGATTCAAAATG
>JAZRGB010000006.1:0-18233 GCA_045643965.1 Candidatus Enterousia sp.
AAATGAAATATGTGCGTTTCTTTTTATGCGTTTTACAAAATCTAAGATTTTAAGCGAATTAGCATATCCCACCAAATTATTTACAACAATTTTTGATATATTTAATGTTTTACAAATCTTTTCAAGGTCGGATAACTTGTCTGTGTAAACGGATGTTTTTGTGCCAATGGTTAAAGAATATTTTTGAATCCATGGCCAATACTGCATGCGAATAACATTATTCTTTTTTGTTAATGTTTCAAATTGATTTTTTGTATATGTTTCTGTTCCACCACCAAGCGAATGATCAATCCATAAGATAATAGGGCGATTTCTTTTAAGTTTTTTTATAAATGAAAATATGTTTTTTTCTTGTTGATACAAAAATTTTTTCTTTAAATATTCACGAACATTTCGTCTTGTTCGTGGAAGCGGTATTAAAAAGCAAAATATATTGATTATACTTTTTTTCATATCAACGGGATTATTATATAATTTTTGTGTTTTTTCAATGTGTTTTATCTTTGGTCGAATTTTACAAGATTTCTTTTTAATTTTTTGCGAAGTTTTCTGCGTACAGACGCAATTGGAACAAATATACATATTATATTCACAACAATTTTCATAACGTGCCAGCTATTATAAATTCTGCGTAATTCTGGATGTTTTTTTATAATTTGACTTTGTATCAAATCATGTATGTTTTTCATGTCATCTGACATATTCGTCGTTGTGTTGTTTGTATGCCATCTGTATTTTACAAGTACACGTTGTATATTATGAAATTCTGTTATATCCATCAGTCGTGCCCATAATCTGTAATCTTCACATGGGGTGTATTCTGATTCATATTTAATATTATTATTTGTTAATACTGATTTTCGTATCATAGCAGATGTGTGTGCAACAAAACAATCTTCGGTCATGGCGATTTTTATTTCTTTGTCATTTTCTGGGGTAACAAAAGTTCCTTCGTTTGATTCAAAGTTTTGTAGCCATCCGCCAATAACACCAATGTTTGGATGTGTGTCCAAGAATTCAACCTGACACGCCAGTCGGTCAGGTATTGATATATCGTCATGGTCAAATATTGCAATATATTCACCGCGTGCCAGTTGTAACAGTCTGTTTCTTGATTCTGAAATCCCGATATTTTTATCGTTTTTATAATATTTTATGCGTTTATCCGAATAAGATAAGATTTCTGATTCCAGTTCTGTGTTTTCAGGACTGTCATTTAAAATGATAAATTCGAAATCTGTAAATGTCTGATTTAATATGCTGTCGATACATTGATGCAAATGTTCAATGTTTGTGTTATATACAGGTGTTAAAATAGATACGCGTGGTTCATACATAGCAGATGTATTATTAAAACAATATCTTGTTATTTCAAGGCTTATTTTTATAAAAGAGTGTATTCCTAAGGGATATGTTGAAATATCTTTTTTTTGTTGCTAGAATTGAAGCACGTTTTTGAAAAAGGGTTATTATGTTTCAAAATAAGAAATTTAGAAAAGTATGGAAAAATTTTTGGGAACCTATATTAAGTTTTGGCTTGATTCAATGGGTTGTTGCAGTGTTTATGGCAATTCCAATATGGTTTGTTTACTTTACTTCAATTAAAAGACTGACGAATATTGATGTGTTGTATAAGTATCGTAAAAAGCCTGCAATTGTTGTTTGTTGGCATGGACGTAGCATGATGTTAAGCCCTATTGCATGTTTGGGGGGTATGCGTATGTATGTTGTTGCCAGTAATCACAAAGATGGGCGTATGATGGCAAAAATACAACGTTTGTTCGGTATGCGTGCAATTTATGGTTCTTCACACAAAGGCGGTGTGTCCGTTCTGCGTAAGGGTGTGCGGGTTTTAAATAATGGCGGTTGGGGGATTTGTATGTCCCCAGATGGTCCAGGTGGCCCATCGTTACGTATCAAGGATGGTGCGTTATATTTTGCCAAGATGTCTGGTGCACCAATTATACCAATTTGTTATTCAACATCACGTGCATGGTTGCAAGACCGTTGGGACAGGTATTTGGTCGCATTGCCTTTTTCAAAAATAGCATGTAATGTTGGTAATCCAATATTTGTACCAAAAGACGCAACACCAGAACAATTCGAAGAAATTAGAAAAAAATTAGAAGATTTTATGGTGGAACAAATGCGTGAACTGGATCGTGAATTTGATGTAACACCATCAGAACAAGATTTAAATGCAAGCGAATTTAAACGTAAAAGACGTGAAGAAAAAGCGGTAAGAAAACAAAGGAAAAAATAAATGAAAACACCATGGTGGTTTTTATCACAAAATCTGATGGCGTGGATTTTAATCCCTGTGTCTTGGGTTTATTTCTTGTTTGGAAAAATCATATTTTTATTTCGTAAAAAAAATCCACTTGTTTCAAGACGTCCTGTTGTTTGTGTTGGAAATATATTGGCTGGTGGTGTTGGTAAAACGCCAATTGTTCGTGCAATCGCAAATCATTTTGATGCACCAATTGTGATGCGTGGTTATAAAAAAAGTGCCAAGACTGCAAATGTCGGTGACGAAGCGACAATGCTGGCACGTGCGGGCTTGATTGTTCATGTTGGTAACAGACGTGCAAATATTTCTTTGTTAAATAATCAAGATGATGATACGCCAATAGTTATGGACGATGGTTTGCAAAATCCAACAATTAATAAAGATATTAAGTTGGTTGTATTTGACCAAGGCTTGGGTTTTGGTAATGGCTTTTTATTGCCTGCGGGACCATTACGTCAACCAAAACGTGTTTTAAAAAATGCAGATGCGATTATTGTTATAAAAAATAAAAATGCGAAAAAAAATTTGAAATTGCCAGATGGTGTGCCTGTGTTCTATGCGACAAATCAAACGGTATCGCCATATGATGAAGATGAAAAATTAGTTGCGTTTGCGGGTATTGGATATCCAAAAAAATTCTTTGATTCATTACAAAATGTTGTGGCAAAACGTTCTTTCCCAGATCATTATCAATATAGTGCAGCAGATATTGAGAATTTGTTTATGTTGGCAGATAAAAAGGGTGCAAAACTGATTACAACTGAAAAAGATTGGGTCAGATTACCAATTGAAATTCGTGATAAAATAAAATATGCACGTTTGGATACGGTTATCGAAAACAGATTTTATGATTGGTTAAAGGAGAAAATAGAATATGCCAACTTTAAAAAAGCAAGTTAAGATTTCAGGTGTCGGAATACATTCTGGATTGCCTGTGAATATCGTTGTAAAACCATCAAAAAAAACTGGTATTTTTATGAAACGTGTTGATATGCACGGGACTGATTTTATACCTGCAACATATGATAATGTTGGCGAAAGAAAAATGCGTAATACAACCATTGGTAAAATGGATTCTGCACATGTTCAAACAATTGAACATTTGATGGCGGCGTTGTTTATGGTTGGTGTTGACAGTGCAATTGTTGAAATAGATGGTGCAGAAACACCAATTCTGGATGGCAGTGCGGCTGAATTTATCAAGGCATTTAATTCGGTTGGTGTAACAGATGGTAAATTGAAACGTATTATCGTTAAACAAGAAGTAATTGTTTATGCCAAAGAAGTATTAAAAGAGTTGCCAAGATTTGTCAGATTTAAAATATGGTTGATGAATAAACTGATGGGTCGCAAGAGTGATGGTTTTGTAAAACTGTCACCAAATGATGGCAAATCATTGGATATATCTGCAACATTGGTTTATTCTGAAAAGATAATAGGAAAACAGTCTTATTCTTATTCTTATAATGGAACAAAAAAATCAATTAATGATTTTATCAAAAATATTTCGCGTGCCAGAACGTTTGGTAAATATTCAGAATGGGAATATTTGAAAAAACGTGGTATGGGCCGTGGTGCAAACGAAGGTAATGTTATCGCATTAAATGATGCAGGGGACGGTACTTTAAATAAATTGATATGGCCGGACGAATTTGTTCGTCATAAAATTATTGATGCTGTTGGTGATATGTTTACTGCTTCTGGTGTTGTTTGTGGAAAACTGGAATCATACAAAGGCAGTCATGCATTAAATAATTTAGTTCTGAAAAAATTATTCAGCGATTCAAGAAATTATGATATAGTTGATAAGAAATAAACCAAGGGGGAAAGTATGAGAAAGATTTTAGGATTGTTATCATTATTATTATTGGTGTCGTGTGGTGGTTTGGTAAAAAATGAAAATGGCAGTGAACATTTAACACAACTGACATCTGAACCTGTAAACTGTACCTTTTTATATAAAATAGAATCAGAAGTTTCTGTTTATGATGTTGCAGATGCACGTCGTTATCTGGAAAATCGTATTGTTGATCAGGCACGACCAGGTAATGCCTATTGGATAACATCACAGCGTACAAAACCAAATGAATGGGTTATTTTCGGGCCAGAACGTGCATTTGTATTGGTTGCCAATGTGTATGATTGTCCATATAAATAAATTAGAATAATTTATCTAAAAGCGGTGCCGGCAATTCATGTAGCGTCTGTACACTACATTGCCGGCACTACTTTTATCTAAACTATTCTAATTTATTTCTTATTGTCTTGCCTTGATTTTACAAATTGTGTTATAATTTATATCGAATATTCAGAGAGAGAATTTAATTGGCTAGTCAAATAATATCTATTAATCGTAAAAAGTACGCAGTTGGACTGTTTTGGCAACCTGTAAAGTCCGGGGTTTCTGGACGTGTTTATGCACGCAGTTTATCAAGTACTGTTGATAAAAAACTGAACTTGTACACCGAATACAATATGATGATTGGTTTGGGGTCAACCAGACGTGGACAAAGTATTGGTATGCGTGTTGCAGCAGCCGATGTTATGGATGCTTTTTCAGAATACACTTCTTTCTTGGCTGTTTTTGAAGTTAATAAAAAGTTTTATTTGGTTGCTGCCAGAAATGGTGTTTTATTGGAAGATAAATTGTTTGATTCCGAAGATGATGTTCGTGCGGAATATGTAAAATTGTCAGAAATCCCAGATTGGGGTGCGTTTTTTGCACCTGGGGCATGGGGAATGCCACGTGCTGTTGAATATGATTTGTCTGATGTTTTAAATTCTCATAATGCTGTTCGTTTACGTCCAATCAGTCATCTGCGTGCAGGTTTTGTTTCTGGGGTGTTGGTTGCGGTATTTTTGTTTGGTTTGTTTGGAATATTTCGTGGTTCTGTGGTTGAAATGTTCGCATCACGCCCAAGTGTTGCAGAACTGGATCCTGAATTGGTTGCGGAATATAAACGTCAAATTGAAGAAAAAAATAAAGAACTGGATAACCAATTTGAAATCCAAAAAGAATTGCCACCAGAACCAATTAAATTGCCATACGATTCTTTGCCATCTGTTCAAGATAGGGCAAATTTATGCTATCAGGCGATTGGGTTTTTAATGCAACCGATTACAGGTTGGAATCAGACATTTGCAGAATGTAATGAAAAATATGCAATTGTTGAATTTAAACGTGGCTTTGGGACATTAGATGAATTTTATAATGTTGCTGCAGAATTAATGCCGGGTGCGTTTGTTCAGGAAATAAACGAGGATACACTGCGTGTTCAGGCAAAGTTACCAGAATTGAAGAAGTATTCGTCCCAAGATGAACGTGATGCAGAAACGATTGTTCGTGATATTACGTCTGTATTTCAGGGAATTGATGCAGATATAGAAACAGAGATTGTTGTTGATACACTGACAAATGGTGTTGATACGGTCAATTTGAATATTGTTGAATTTCAAACAGAATCAAAACTTATACCACAGCAGTTTATGCAGGTATTTGATGATTTTGGTGGTGTTTACTTAATTAATTGTACGTGGGATGCTGCGTTACGCTTATGGAACTATGAGGTGATAATCTATGCAAAATAATAAATTGGTTTTATTGGGTTTGATTTTTTGTGGTGCTGTTATGTTTAACAGTGCGTTTGCACAAGAAAATGCAATTGAAGATTTAGAAAACGCGTCCGCAGATGCAATTGCTGATTATCAAGTTCAAGGTTCCTTGTTTCAGCAGATTACAGATTTGGAACAAGAAAAAGTTTTGATGCAGTTGGAAAAAGAACGTGCACAGTTGGATTTGGAACTGGACAGATTGGCCGCTGAAAAAATTAAACTGCATATGGAAATTGATACATTGTCTGGTCGTGCAGAACAGCAACAGCAAGAAATAGAAACACAAAAGGCAAAATTAGAAGCCGAAGCGGTTCGTATCGAACGTGAAAAAGAAGCGATGCTTGCAGAAAAAGCGGAACCAGCAGCGGGTGTAAAATCATCAACCAAGGCAGTTGCAGCAGCACCAATGTCATCTGATATTGCAAAAAGTTATAAACTGGTAAACGTTGTTGGTGCAGGAAATCAATTACAGGCAACTGTTGCTGATTTAAGTTCTGGACAAACAAAACGTATCAGTGTTGGCAAAAAACTGGATAACTGGACTGTAAAGTCTATATCATTGGATGATGGTATTGTGTTTGTTAATCCAGATGGCGAAGTACAAAATCTGAACGTCAGCAATGGAAAATAAAAATGGCAGATTCAAAAGATATCTTAGGTATGGAAATTTACGAAGAAAAACCATCGGTGCCGGTGGGTTTGGAAAATGCAGAATCCAAAGATATTATTGATTTTTTGTTTGCAAATAATAATCGCTTGTTAACTGCAACAGGTGCTGTATTTGAATTGCCGCACGATACGCAAAGTTTAATTGCTTATTTTTCTGGTGGTGAAATTATTATATCTCGTACACACAGATATGACGGTCGTGTGTTGGCTTTCTTGGATTTGTTGCGTGCACGCGGTAAGAAAGTTAATCAGCCGTTTTATTCTGATTTGGGCTTGATTTCAAATATATACAAATCTTATGAAAACAGACTGGGTGCTGTTGTTCGTTCAAAACAAGACTATGATAACCAGATGCAGAAAGACTTTGTTGATATTATCGCCAAGGCTGCATCACAAAAAGTGTCTGACGTTCATATCGAAGTTGCAGATCAAACAACAATATATTTTCGTATAGATGGCAGTATGCAGCCTGTTATGGAATATAATTCACAATGGGGTGAATCCTTTGTTCGTGCTGCATTTGCGTCGTCTGATATGTCGAATGCGAACTATGCACAAAATGAATATCAATCTGCACAGAAAGACGGACGTACACCGTTACGTGGAACAAAAGATTTGTATTTGCCATCTGGTATATTGGGTGTTCGTATGCAATTTAACCCGATTGCATTTGGGTCACGATATGTTGTAATGCGTCTGTTGTATGATAACCCGTCCGAAGGATTAAAGACAGAGCAAGAATTTGGTCCTTATGAACAAAGATTGTTGGCACGTATGCGTTCTTTCCCAACAGGATTGGTTATTGTTGCAGGTCCAACCAGTTCTGGTAAATCAACAACGCTTGTTCGTAATATGTCAATGATGTTGCGTGAAAGAAATTATGAAATAAATATGATAACGGTGGAAAATCCTGTTGAACAAAAGATTTTCGGTGCACATCAAATGCCGGTGGTTAATACGACAAACGAAGAACAACGTGAAGAAAAATATGTCGAAGCATTGGCGGCTGCATTGCGAAGTGACCCTGATACACTGATGGTTGGTGAAATTCGTACGTTGGCGGCTGCACAGTTGACTGTGCGTGGTGCGTTGTCTGGTCATAATGTTTGGACAACATTACATGCGAATTCTGCAATGGCGGCACTGACACGTTTATTAGATTTGGGTATCGAATCATTTAAATTAAAAGAAGAAACATTGATGCGTGGCTTGGTTTCTATGCGTCTGTTTAAGAAAGTTTGTCCACATTGTCGTGAACCGTTGGCAAATCATCCAGAACGTGGTGCGTATCGTCGTGTAATGGACGCATATGGCGAAGTTGGTTTGCGTCAAGTTTATCAACGTGGTGTTGGTTGTGAACACTGCAAGGGTACTGGTAATCTGGGACGCGTCAAGGCCGGTGAAGTTATTATTACAAATAGTGAATTTTTACAGTTGGCATTGGCTGGTAAAACAGATGAAGCCGTCAGATATTGGTTGGAAGAAATGGACGGTCGCACATTAAAAGAAGCGGCAACTTCATTAATGTTACAGGGTATAATCAGTATCGATGAATTAGAACGCTGGGTTGGACAACTTGATCAGCCAGGGGTGTATTAATATGAATAGACTGGAATTGTTATATGCAAAATGGGTCTTTCGGTCAAATACTGAAAAGCGTATGGCAATTTGTCGAAAATTGGCATCTTTGTTGCGTAATGATTTTACATTGATTGATGCGTTGGAACGTTTGGAAATGGTTGAATCTAAAAATGGAACAAAACCAAACGAACCATTTGCAATTGTTATGCGTCAATGGCAAAAAAATCTTGAAAAAGGTATGACTTTTTCAGAAGCAACACGTGGTTGGGTGCCACCCGAAGAAACATTGTTGGTAACATCAGGTAATTTATCTAATTTGGTTGTTGCGTTGGAAAATGTTGGCCGTGTTGTAGAAGGTACGCAGCGTATAAAACGTGCAATGACGACGGCTGTTGCGTATCCTTTGTTTTTGTTGGCGTTGACGTTTGGTATTATAATTATGGTTGGTGTTTATCTGGTGCCACCATTGGCCGAAGTTGCAGGTAACGATATTATATGGCGTGGATCTGCACGTTCTTTGATATGGTTGTCTGATTTTTCAATAAAGTATTGGTATGTTTTCTTGGTAATGTTTGCGTCTGCGGTTGCATTTATTTGGTTAAGTTTGGCAAATTGGTCTGGACGTGTTCGTGCGTTGTTTGATAAGTTGCCACCATGGAATATTTATAAAATCCAAGTTGCAGTTGGATGGTTGATGTCATTGGGGGCAATGGTCAGTGCAGGGGTTACAATCCCAGATGCAATGCGTATGTTATCAGACAGTGCAAACAGATATCTGCGTCGGATATTAGATACGACATTACGTTATATTGCAAATGGTGATAACTTGGGTGTGTCATTGACAAAATCGGGATATAACTTTCCAGATGCGGAAATTGTTGGAGATTTGACAATTTATGCAGATATGAACGGTTTTGATGAAAATTTAAATCATGTTGCAAACGATTATTTAAATGAATCTGTTCGCAAAATGGAAAAGATTTCAAGTACCTTGAACAGTATTGGAATTTTATTAGTGTCTGCGATAATTGCATGGGTTGTATTGGGAACATTCCAAATGCAGGACCAAATTACATCTGCATTATCGTAAAATTTAAATCTATATAATTTTACCAATCAATTGGTGTTTTGCCGTTGTCGATTAAATACTGATTTGCAAGACTGAAATGATGATTTCCAAAAAATCCGCGATATGCAGATAGTGGGGAAGGGTGGGCACTTTTTAATATCAGATTTTTTGTTGTGTTTACAATTGCTGCTTTTTTCTGGGCAAACGATCCCCATAACATATATACAATATTTTCGCGTGTATTTAATGCACGAATCACAGCGTCTGTAAATTGCTCCCAACCGCGATTGCTGTGTGATGCAGCCAAGTGTGCCTGGACAGTTAATGTTGAATTTAACAGTAAAACCCCCTGATTTGCCCAATATGTTAAATCGCCATTTGTAACAGAAGGACGTCCAATATCTGATTCTATTTCTTTGTATATGTTTTGCAGACTTGGTGGGTTTGGTGTTGGCGGCAGAACAGAAAAACATAAACCGTGTGCTTGACCTGGTTCGTGATATGGGTCTTGGCCAATAATTACAACTTTGACAGATTCAAATGGGCACAGGTTAAATGCGTTAAAAATATTTTTTGCATCTGGATATATTTTTTTGCCGGATAAATATTCGTTGCGAACAAAGTCTGTTAATTTAATAAAGTATTCTTTGTCAAATTCACCAGATAAAATATCTTTCCAAGATTGTTCTATTTTTACGTTCATAATTTTATTAATCCTTGTTGTAAAGATTTCCATAATACAACGTCGATATATCCACGTGGCAGTTTTGTTTCATTACATAAATGTATGAACATGTTGTCGCATGCTGTTTTTATATCGGTGCATAAATTTCCATTATTTATTTTTTCTGATAATTTTGGGTTGTTTACAAACGTACACCCTAATCGTTGAATCCAAATATCGTATTTAACAACGTCTTCGCCCAGATTGCGTGCCAAATGATTTGCAGTTATTTTTCCAATGTGTGGTAATTTTTGCAAATAATTTAGTTTGTCTGTCAGTGATTTTTGTGTGTAATATTCGTTGCAAAAATTGTGACGATTTTCCCAAATCTTGCAAATTGCATTTATCTTGTTTTTGTTGTTAAAGGTTTTTATTAAAATATCAAAACTTGCACCGTGTCTTTGTATTAAATCGATAATAGTTTGGTGAATTTTTTTTGCAGTTTTTTGTGAAAATCCGCCCGCTAAGATTACATACATACAATGATATGCAAATTCGTCGGGTGGATATATTTTTCTGTTTTGTAAATTTTCTAAGATTTCGTCAAAAGACTGATTGTCTGAATCAAGACCATTATCACGCAGTTGTTTTTCTAATGTAAAAAACCATTGTGCAGAAAACATTAACTTTTTTGTCCTTGGAATGCGGCCATTGCAGCCATCATGTCTTGTTGGTTCATATCTTGTTTTAACTTGTCAGATGCACCTTTGAATTGGTTTTTATCAACGTCGGCTAATTCTTGTTTAAGACGTTGTATTCTGGCACGTTTGTATCCAACCTGACTTTCAGACAGATTATTAGATAATTCTGATAATTCTTTTTCAAGACGTGCAATTTCAGCAGTAAGATTTGCCTTTCTTGCAGATGCGAAACCCATGATAAACATCCTTTTAATTTAATTGGCACAGGAAAAACCTGTGCCAGTTTTTTAAACGTCCAGATTTGCTTCCAGGGCATTTTCGACGATAAAGTCACGACGTGGTTCAACAACGTCACCCATTAACATTGATACAACTTCATCTGCCTTGGCGGCATCGTCAATCTTTACTTGGAACAAAGAACGATGATTTGGATCCATTGTTGTTTCCCATAACTGTTCTGCGTTCATTTCACCAAGACCTTTGTATCGTTGAATCTTTAAACCTGTTTTTGCATATTCAAATGCAGTGTTTAATAATGTTAATGCACCCCAAATCTTTTGTGATTTTGATTTAACACGCAGTGTGGTTGGTTTGCTGAATGTTTCGATT
Source organism: Candidatus Enterousia sp. (assembly GCA_045643965.1). GTDB lineage: Bacteria > Pseudomonadota > Alphaproteobacteria > Rs-D84 > Rs-D84 > Enterousia. The sequence continues at coordinate 11,196 of JAZRGB010000006.1, forward strand.
AATTCTTCGCGACCATCCAGTCGGTGCCAACTGCGGATTTCCATGCCATTAATTTTTTCGCGTGGCAACAGATATGTTTCACGAACACTGCGAAGTGTACGTGTAATTTCAATGCCTGATGGATTGCTGGATACTTTCCATCCACGTTCAAATTCCAGTTCTTGGGCATCTAACATGTTTTGTGTTGCAGCAAAGTTTTCTGCACTTTCATTTTCAAACACACCGTTTAATGCCAATGCTTCGACAAAACGTAATGGCATTACATGATTTAATGGTTGCAAGCAATTACGCATGTCCAAAATTAATCCCAACAGACGCTTTAAATCAGCACCAGAAACTTGAACACCGTTTGTTGTTTCAATCATGCCGTCTGTTGCAAGTTGTTCCATCAAGTAATCGTCCATTTCGCGTTCGTTTTGCAGATAAATTTGTTGTTTACCACGTGTTACACCGTACAAAGGTGGTTTTGCAACATAGATATATCCACGTTCAATTGCCTGTGGCATATGACGATAGAAGAATGTCATCAACAATGTTTGAATATGTTGACCGTCAACGTCCGCGTCGGTCATGATAATAACTTTGTGATAACGCATTTTTTCAATATCGAATTCGTCTTTACCAATACCTGCACCCATTGTTGTAATCAGTGCCCCAATCGTGTCAGAACCCAACATTTTATCAAAACGTACACGTTCAACATTCAAGATTTTACCACGTAATGGCAAAATAGCCTGAGTTTTGCGGTCACGACCTTGCTTTGCGGTACCACCAGCAGAGTCCCCCTCTACAATAAACAGTTCACATTTTGAAGGGTCGCGTTCTGAACATCCTGCCAATTTCCCAGGCAGACCACCCAATTCTGGACCTGTCTTTTTGCGTGACAATTCGCGTGCTTTGCGTGCTGCTTCGCGTGCGGTTGCTGCTTCGATAATTTTATCGATAATTGTTTTCGAAATTGCAGGATTTTCATCCAAGAATTCATACAGCATTTCAGATACTGTGCTTTCAACAATTGGACGAACTTCACTGGATACCAATTTGTCTTTGGTCTGGGATCCAAATTTTGGATCTGGGATTTTTACACTGACGATACTTGTTAAACCTTCGCGGAAGTCTTCACCAGACAGGTTGATATCTTTTTTTGTTCCTTTTTCTGCAATATATTTATTAATCGCACGTGTTAATCCAGCACGGAAACCAGCCAAGTGTGTTCCACCGTCACGGTTTGGAATATTGTTTGTAAAGCACAATGATGTTTCTGTGTATGCAGTTGTCCATTGCAAGACGATTTCAATGTATGTGTCTTCTTGCTGTTTAATCATTTGGATTGGTTCGCGGTTTAACAATTCCTTGGATTTATCCAAATATGTTGCAAAACCTTTTAATCCATCAACGCTGTGGAATTCGCGTTCTTTCTTTTCAGAGCCGCGTAAATCTTCCAGAATAATTTTTACATTTGCATTTAAATATGACTGTTCACGTAACCATGTTTCCATTGTATCGAAACTAAATTCTGTGCCAGTAAATGTTTCTGCAGATGGTAAAAATGTTACTTCGGTTCCGTGTTCAATACCTGATTTGTTTTCAGTAATTTTTAAATCGCATGTTGGAACACCGTCTGCAAAAGACATAAATGCTTCTTTGTCGCCACGCCATACGCGAACTTCCAGCCATTTAGATAATGCGTTCACAACAGATACACCCACACCATGCAAACCGCCAGAAACCTTGTAAGCACCGTTGCTTTCGTTATCAAATTTACCACCAGCGTGCAATTCGCACATAATTAATTCCAGCGCACTGCGTCCTGTTTCGTGGTTGATATCAAATGGCATACCACGACCGTTATCGCGGATAGTTGCACTGCCATCTGCGTTCAATGAAACATATACAGTGTCGGCATAACCTGCCATCGCTTCGTCAATAGAATTATTAACAACTTCGTAAATCATGTGATGCAGACCGGCACCGCCTTCGCCAACGTCACCAATGTACATTCCTGGACGTTTTTTTACCGCTTCCAGTCCTTTTAAAACCTTAATGGAATCACCAGTATATTCATTATTTACAGACATTTAATTTTCCTTTCTTTTTTCTATGTAAAACATAGCAATTTCTGGTATAATTATCAAGTAAAAAGGGACAGATTATGGAAAAAATAACTCATACAAAAGCCGATTGTTTAACTGCGTTTCAGGCCGCAAGAAGATATAAAATCGACAAGGAAAAAATAGAACGCGTAATGAAAAAAATGTATATGAATAATATAAAAGTCCCAGGAAAACCGCATAAGCCAATTGTTCATCGTGAAGGTAAATTGTATAGAACCGCTGGTGAAAGTGTGGCACATAAATTAATTTTGGAAGAATATAATAATATGTTTCCAAGCAGATAAAAGGATTTATTATGAAATTTAAATTGTTATATTTTGGTGATATTTTAATTAACCCAAAAAAGCGTGCACAGCATATTGCTGATATTCGTATGCAGTTCCATCCACAACTTAAAAAACTGGTTGAACACAGCCCTTGGAATAATCTGACACAGTATATGGTGCCAAACCCAACAAAAAGTCCAATTACAACACGTCATGTTGGTGGTATTGATTGGAATCCGATTATTACACCAAATTTGAAACTGATTGCAGAATTGGATATTCAAATGATGCATCCTGAAATTGTTGGTGTGCCACGTAGTGATATTGATAATCGTGTTAAAACAATCTTGGACGGTTTGCGTTGTCCACAAAACGAACATGAAATTGGTGCAAATACACCGAATAATATTGGGCCTATTTATACTTTGTTAGATGACGATCATTTGATAACAAAATTATCTGTGAATACCAGCCACTTATTAGATTCTAGTATATTTTCAGAAAATATACAACGTTCCCCAGATTCAATATTTATGTTGATTGACGTCAATGTTCGTGTTGCTGAAGGAACGTTGGAAAATCTGCCGTTTATGGTTTAAAAAAATACCGCCCAATCGGGCGGTTTTTAAATGCTTTGTTTTGTGTCGTCAACAATATTTGTTGGCGATTGTTTAATGTTTATTGATTTTATTCTTGTTGTTGCTTCTTTAAATTGTTCAGATTTTAATTCTATGCCCATATTTTCCATTTGTTTTGGTGTCATATCATGTGTTATTGTTTTGTTATTGTTTTGACGATATTGTTCACGTTGTTTTTCGATTCTGTCTAATAATATGCCCAAATTTTTCCCGTATTCATAATTATACAGGGCTGATAATCTTGGGGCAAAATAGTTTAGGATAATATTCCAATCTGGGTCGTTTTCATCAATTAAAATTAATCTGTCACCCAATACAAAATATCTGGCAATCAAAGGATTTAAATCTGCATCCAGTTGCGTTTCGTGATTTTTACCTGTTATATTATAATGTTCGTGTGGTTTGTCTGTTATTGCTGATTCCAGACCCAAATTTTCAAACATAATATTTGAATCAGATTTTTTATATACAGAAAGCACACCAATGTTACATTGTTGGCCATGAAAGTTTAATGTTGGAATTCTGTGGTGTGGCATTGTTTTGCCGGCAACGTCTTGAAGAGTTGATGCGTATCCTGCATAACACGATGCGTAATGTGCATCGATGCCAGCGTATGCAGCCCCAAATGCACCTGCACGATCTGTTATTGTTGCGTATGAACTGTGTGGGTCAGATGTCATGAATGTTTGTCCACGAAATAAGCAATCTTTGTATTTTGTATAAAATTCGCTTGGAATTTTTTCGCCTGAAAAACTGTCAGGTCTGTATATTTTTGTATTCCGGTCATTGATTTTTTTGTCTAATAAAGATTCAATAACATAAGGTTCTGGTTTTTTATATTCGTTTGGCATGTTCGCCAAAGGATCTATTTGATACTGTCTGAATGGCTTTGTGACACCCAAGAATTTTATGCCATAGTTTGCAAAATATGATAGTAATCCATGTATTTGTTCACGTGCAGAATTTGGTGAAAAAAATGGGGTCATAATTGAATATATGGTATTTCCAAAGTAATCTTTGGATTCAAGTATGGTATATGATTCAGGGGTGTCGCCAATTGGTAAGCCTGCGTATTTAAGCAATTCTTCGATTTTTTCATATTTTGTGTTCGGTGCAAAAGATTGTATTATTGCAACGGGTTCGTCTGGGGAATCGATACCATGAATTTTTGGAACATATCTTTGTAAATCTTGTCTGTGTTCAAAAGCGTATTCGCATTCTGCGAGTTTTTCATGCATTTGTAATGATTTTTTGTCGTGTATTTGTTGAATTGTGTTATCCAATGAATTTTGTTGGTCGTCTAACTCTTTGCTTATGCGGATTATTTTTGCTTCGTTGCTTGTTTTTATATTTTGTTGTTTCTTTATTTCTAGTTCGATTAATTCCAATTCGTTAAATTTTTGTCTGATTATATTTTTTTGTTCATAAAATTTATTACCGAATGTTTTTTTGAACCAACTGGTCGCGTCTGAAAATTCACGTAAAGCTAGATCTATATCGCTTAATAATTGTTTATATGAAAGAGATATATTGTTTGGAAATAAAGACAAATATTCTTTTGTTTTAATATCATATTGCTTTTGTAGTTCAGCGATTTTTGATTCTGATTGTTGAATTATTTCTGAACATTTTTGTTTGTCGTTGATAAGTTTTTGTATTTCTGATTCTTTTGTTTTTATATCTGGTGCAGAAATAGCGATTTTAAATTCGCTATTATAATGTTCAAAAATTTCACGAACAGATTCTTCTTTGGTTTTATTAGGGGTTGATATATATGAGCTAGAAACATAATTTATCGTTTGTTTATGTTGTTGAATTAAATTATTGTCTATTGATAGTTCGTATGTTTTAATCATTTTTATTAGCCCCTGTATATAAGGAATAATATCATATTTTGATGCAAAAAAGTAAAAAAAAACGCCCAATCGGGCGGTTTTTTTTATATGTGTGTTATTTTTTATTCAATACAACAATTTACAGCATTTTTTACCCATGCTTTTAATTTTGATACCTTGCCACCGTCTGTTTTTGTTGGGGCAGGGGTTGTTTTCGCAGGTGCTGATTTTTTTGTTGTTTTTGATTCTTTTGCATCGCCTGTCAGCATGCCCATATTTAATCCCCAGAACATAGAATATAATTCATAGGATTGATCAAATAATTCGTATGCTGTTTTTTTGTCGCCAGATGCCAATGCCTTGGTTCCAACTTCGAATACACGCATTGCCGCAGCCAGCAAATGTTTAGATATGCACCATACTTCACCTTCGTATGATGGGATAATTTTTAACATGGCGTTCTTACGCATTTCGCGAACATCATTAATTAAATCGTAAAATTCGTGTTTGCCTGTTTTTGCACCAGAAAACATCAAGTGTTCTTCGATAGAAATCAGGTTCATAATACCAATGGTTAAATCTTGGTCAGATGATAAATCTTTTGGGTTAACTTTTTTTGCCGCATCCAGTGCTTCGACATATTCTTGAACAGATTTAATTTTTTTCATAATTTCCCCCATCGATTAAAAACATAACATCATTGCCCAACTGGCCAGTGCCAGTGCAACAATTGGTAATACAACTTTTTCAAATGGAAAGTGTGCATGACCACCGTTTTTCTTTTTCATCCATTGATACAGTTTAGATGTTAAGATAAATATCAATGCACCACACAGTGTACCAAACAATACTGGGTCCATGACCAGACCACCACAAATTAGTGTTGGATTGTATTCAACAACACCCAAATATACAAAACCAACCATCGCGATTGATGCCAATATAATAATTGTGTCACGACCCCAAAAGTGCCAGCCGCGTTTATCCATAAACTTTAATGTCCAATAACCCAACAGTGTCAATAATGCACCAGCCCACAGGCCAACAACACTGTCTGGAACACCCAAACGACGTGCAATATCCAAACCTGCACCAATAGCGATTGTGCATACAGGGCATGCAGGATTTGCAAATGCAGATATTGGTAACAGTGCAAACAAAGTTGCAATAATTTTACGCATAATTCCTTTCCTTTTTATGTTTTGACTGCACTTATTATTATAAATACGCAAAAAAAAGTCAACAGGGGGAAATCATGATATTTTTATATGAAAAGTGCATAATATGGTTTATACTGATATCAAAGGAGTTGAGTTCATGAATATATTAATCACTGGGGCAACTGGCTTTATTGCGTCGCATACAATTGTTGAATTGCAAAAATCTGGACATAATATAATCGGTGTTGATAATCTGTCTAATTCGTCCGCAGATATTGTTGATAAAATCGCAACAATAACAGGCAAAAAAATTGATTTTTATCCGGTAGATATTTGTGATTATTCAGCCTTGAAATCTGTTTTAAATGGTAAAGAAATTGACTGTTGTATGCACTTTGCAGGATTAAAAGCTGTTGGTGAATCTGTGGCAAAACCGATTGAATATTATGACAACAATATTGGTGGTACGATAACATTATTAAAAGTGTTAAAAGAAATTGGTTGTTGTAATCTTATCTTTTCATCCAGTGCAACTGTGTATGGCACACCTGAATTTATTCCAATAACAGAAAAATGTCCAAAAGGTATTTGTACAAATCCGTATGGTTGGACAAAATCTATGATAGAACAGATATTGTTAGATATGCAAAATGCAGATAAATCTTGGAATGTTGTGATATTGCGTTACTTTAATCCAATTGGTGCACACCCAAGTGGTATTATTGGTGAAAATCCAAATGGAATACCAAATAATTTAATGCCGTATATTACCCAGGTCGCATCTGGAAAACGTGAAAAATTGTTTGTGTATGGTAATGATTATGATACGCACGACGGTACAGGTGTTCGTGATTATATTCATGTTGTTGATTTGGCAAACGGACATGTGTGTGCATTAAATGCAATAAAAAATAATTGTGGTGCGGATATATTTAATCTGGGAACAGGGCATGGATATTCAGTACTGGATGTTGTAAAAACTTTTGAAAAAGTAAACGGTATTAAAATACCTTATGAAATTGTTG
>JAZRGB010000007.1:0-4236 GCA_045643965.1 Candidatus Enterousia sp.
AAAAATAAAAATCAAGAAAAAAAGTCTTGAAAAATTTGACAAATAAAAAATTTGGATTATAATATATATGTCATTATGAATAAATGACCTTTTATATTCTTACAAAACCGCAATGGAAAACAAAATTCAAAAACTTGAAACTTTACAAATCAAAGCAAAAGGGCTTTGGAAATCTTACATGAAAACAAACGACGTTTTCAAATCTTCGTTATATCTTAAAAAACGAAACCACGCAATGAATGAAATTTTGAAGATCGAACATGAAATTTCAAAACTTTTACTTGATGATCTAAAAGCCAATGATTAAAAACGCAATAAAAAACAAAATCGTCAAAGACATTGAAAAATGAAAATTCTTTCAAAATCTGATCCGGCGATTTGATAAACTCGCAATTTGTGGATTGCTTTTCCTTGTTTGTTTCTATGGCAAAAGTTGGACATTTGAATTTTTGAAACAATATCGCTCAATTGTCTATGGTGCAATTTTTATCAATCTATTTTGATTTTTCGACACGATAGTCACGGCACTTTTCAAAATATGGCAAATGATCCCAAAATTTGAACTGGAAAAAACAACATCAAAAGACGCTTTGGACGGCTTGAATAAATCAAATCTGATTGACTTTATTATTGAAAAGAATGGATTTCCTTTCATGGACGCAAAAAAACAATTTGGAATTTCACCGCAAGATTTCAAAAAAATCGGCGATAATCTTGAACGTGTCGGAATTCTAACACGTGGCGAAAATAATGCAAGGATTTTGAAACAATGAGTTGATCGCAAATTATTACAAAAAATATTCACTTGCGAAAACTCAAACGATCTATTTCCCCCACTACTCCGCAACGGAAATTCTATTGAAGTGCAAAACTTATAAAAAACCCCTTGCGACCTAAAAAAAACCATAAAAAAACGACGTAAAAACCACGCCGTTTTTTTTATCATGTAAAAAAAAACCGGATTTTTTAACATGACATTTTTTCATGTCAAAATTTTTAACATAAACAAAAAAAGACGCGATCTGGCGGGCGTCTTATTTGAATAGTGTGACAACTATTGAAACAAAAACCGGATACCGCTTGCAACAGATCCGGTCTTCGTATGGATTGCAAAACCGCAAGAGAATTGCAACGTCAATATATTATTATTTATTTATTTTTCAAGACTTTTTTTCACTCTATAACACATGACTGCACATTCTTTTCTTGTCACTGGATCATTTGGACGCGATCCGTTTGTTATTCCGCTTTCAATTGCTTTTTGATATTGCAAATCAAATAACATTGCGTCAATTTTTCATGTATCATCATGATCAATAATTGCGTATGTTGAGAATAATTTTCAATATTTTTCAAAATCAATATGAAAAAATCCTTTATTTCACCGGCTTTCTCCAAAACTATTTATTGCAATAAATCCGGTGTTGTCATAATCAACAATTGCGAAACAATGTCCAGTGGTGCGATCTTTTGGCGTAAATTCTCATGATTTTCCAGTTGCTGACCAACTGCACAAATTGGATCATGTATAAATCAAAAAACCATTATTGATTGCGTTTTTTGTTTCTTCAACATTTTTTGTCTTTACGTATCAATCAATCTTTCCACGTTTTTTGAAAAATGACATCATGTCTTGCAAAGACGCTCATTCGTCCGAATATCATCTTTCTGATTGAAAAGCAAGTCGCTTTCGGCGTGGATCTTCTTGTTCAAATTCAATTCATTGTTTCAAGAACTCCACCCCTTGATTTCCATTGAATATTGCTGTCAATCAATAGCAAGAACACGCCGTGTATGTTTCCTTTTGGTCATACTGATTTCGGACTTTAATTTTTACTTGATCAACGATTTTTTTTGTTTCTCATTCCCCGTATTCCTCAACCATGTAATCACTCCGAAGAAAATCCGTTGACTTTGGATCATCTTTTGCGTTCAAATATTCTTCAAAATTTTTTGGTAAACTCTCCATTGGCTTTTTTCTTAAAAAATAAAATTATTTTTTGTCGCTTTTTTCTGGAATTCGTCATTTTGTTTTGAAATAATTATAAAACAATTGGCTTGAAGCATAGCAACCAGAAACAATTCAAAGCAATTGTTCCCATTGAACTGGATGTGTTTCGATCAAATAACGATTGACGAAATAATATCAAATTCAAAGTAAAATTGGCAAGATAATTGAAACGGCTGTTTGGCTCAATTTTGTTTTTATTGACAACCATGTAATGATCTGTGAAACAAGTCCACCGATCAAATCAAAAATAATGATTTCCATTTTATATAAACATAAGAAATAAAAGCAAAATCAATGCAACAATTCACAAAAATTTGAATAATGCAAGATCAAATTTCCAAATGGAAACGATCAAAAGCACAATCAACAATATTATTCAACAATCTTTCAACATGTTTATTTTTTACAAAATAAAATTATGGCGTGGCTTTATATTTTGCGGACAATGTCAAAGGATCAATGCTTGCGTCCGTGATTTCTATTGTGTTTGTTCCGGTCTGAATATCAAGCGTTTGTCAATCAACTTTTTCTTGTTTTGAATGTTGCAATCAATAAACGACAAGAACCGGATTTCAACTTGTATATTCTCAAATCAAAAATTGTATAAATTCTTGAACGGTTGTCGCCGTGTCATATCTGATTTGAACAATTGACGATCCGGCTGATTTATATATTATTTCATCATGTAAAGGTGTATCATTTGCAAAATGAGAACAAACCAAATGACTGAACATATTTTGATCCAATAAATCGGCTTGAAAAATATTTCATAATGGACTTGAAACTTGCGTCCAATTTTCCGATCAATCAAGAATTTTTACTCATACATGATGAATAATATTTCATGTCAAGATTTCTTGTTCATCTTTACTTGATGAAATTGACAAAAGGTTTTCAACCAATCCGGAATTTCACAAACTGTCTTCAATGACTTCTTGCGTTCCGTCGGCATATATTCAATATTCCGGTTGTGCTGTTCAAACACTGCTTTTTTCAAATTGTCGATCAATTAAAAAAATATCGTCCATTGTAATGTCTGTATATAATGGATTTGATCAAAACAAGACAAAAGCGGTTGTGCTTCATATTGTTAAACTTCAACTATTTTTTCAATATGTTCCGTTATTGAATAACGTTCTTTTGATAAAAGTTTTGTTTATGTCATATTCCATGATCGAAACATATCTGACATTTCTTGATGTGCTTCGCGTATATATTTCATCATGTGCAACTGAAATATATTTTGAATTATAGAAATTTTGTGAACTATCTTGAATTATTCCGGAATTATCAATATATTTTCACAAAACAATATTTTCTTCGGACATATCAAGTATATTTCCACTTACTTTCAAAATTCAATTATTACAAGTCAAAGTCGCCGGATCGCTTGGCGTTGGCGTCTTTGATTGTTCAAGTCATCCATACGCTTTGACTTCCAATAATTCGTTCGCTATTGCGTTTGTCAAAGTGATTGAATTTTGTCCGGTCACGCTTTTTGTTATTTCTGACGGCGTCGTTCATCCAATCATTCATTCGTATGGACTATGGATTTTGTCGGAAATTTTTCCGATCTTTTTATTCATTGGCATTTTTCTTTTTTGTTATGAACTAAACAATTGAACAAGAAAAATCTCATGATCCGTAAATATAAACGTCTTGAATGTTTGAAACATTGAACGCAAAAACCGGCAATGTCGCATTTACTGGACGGCTGTCGCTTGTTGCTTCATCAAGAATTGTTTCAACATATACATCGTTTCATGTATAGGCAATTTCTACTCCATAATTTCATTTTTTCTTTTTTACTGTATCAATTGCGGTTGCGTCTGCTGTTTTTATCAAGTCCCAAAGACTTGTGCTTGTTGTTGTTGCTGTTAATTTCATTGTGTATGAATAATAATATAAATATTTTATTTTCCATGATCTTCCCGTTGTTTTTTGATCCGGTCAAGATCTGTTTGGATCCTTGCAAGTTTTTCGTTTATTTCAATTGCGTCGATTGTCTTTTTGAATTCTTCAAGTGCTTTGATTTTATTGTTCAATGTCGCCCGAACAACTCAAAGTCCAAAGATGAACGAAACAATTGAAATGATCGTTTGCGGTTGCAATAGTCGTGTTTGAATGTCCATTTTGTTTCGGATTATTGATATAAATTTTTTTTGTTTTAATTATTTTTTGATTTTTTTCAATTATCGATCTTTTGTCAAAGCCCGATAATATGT
>JAZRGB010000008.1:0-7163 GCA_045643965.1 Candidatus Enterousia sp.
TGTGGTATAATTTGTAGGAAATAACACAGAACAAAGAGGATATTTTTATGCAAGATTTTTTAACAGTATTTAAGAAAAACGATGGAGCAAAACCGATTGCACAAAATTTCATTCGGGTTCCAGACTTTAACGACAAAACGCATGAATTAGATGTATACTCTTTCGTACTATATGGCGATGCATCTGAGGTTGATCTTTCAAACGCTGGCAATATGTTACCATGCATACATTTTAACAGCAAAACAAAATTTCCGTCCACCGATAAAATGCCAGACGGTTTTAATCCACAACAGATATTAGAAAACGGAAAAGCACCAGGTCTGAACATTGCTGATTTGCACACAATGGGAATTACAGGAAAAGGTATAACCGTTGCGATTATAGACCAACCGTTAAATACAGAACACATTGAAATAAAGGACAACATAGTTCACTATGAATCCGCAGGTTATCCTGAACATAAAGAAGCACAGTTTCATGGAACAGCAGTATCAAGTTTATTAGCAGGAAAAACTGTTGGGGTTGCACCAGATGCAAAAATTGTTTATTTTGCAGCAAACAATACAAAAAAAACAAGAATACTTGCAAATAAAGAATTTCAAAAGATATTGCGACAATATTTTCCGAAAAACATAAATTTTGAAGCAACAATAAAGGACATACTTGATGGCAGACATCAAATCGATGAAGAGTTTAGGCATAAAATAAACAAAATTATCGAAACTTTACCACCAGATATAAAAGAACAAGCGCTTTCTGTAAAAACTGAGATAGACTTTACCCACAGAGCCAATGCACTGCGTAAAATCTTGTTTATGAATACCAGATTACCGCAAGATAAAAAAATATCTGCCGTATCAATCAGTTGGGGAATGTTAGGCACAGACCCAGAAAGTACAAAACTGATAAAACAATTAATTGAAAGCGGTGTAATGGTTTTAACAACAGACTCTCATCGTTTTTATGGAGACAAGGGAAATTTTATAACAACCGATAGAAAAATGAATTCTAACCCTGATGACATACAATCCTATGAAGTGGGATACTGGAAAGTAAACAGAGACAATTTGCACGAATACTTATTAGTTCCTGCCGGTGGCCGTACAATTGCTGGTAACTTAGACTATGATGATTATATATATTGCGGCGAAGGGGGAATGTCATGGTCAACACCGTATTTAGTTGGGGTTTATGCATTAGCTAAACAAATTGCACCAAACCTGACACCGCATCGTTTTTTTGAGGTTGCACAACAAACCGCTGTATCAAACGGAAAAACAGGCGACAATAAAATTGTTCAACCACAAAAGATAATTCAACACCTACAAAATGAAATACTTTTACAGCAACAAAACACACCAGACAGATAAGAAAACATAGGCAAAAAAACAAATAATCCGCCCATTGGGCGGTTTTTATAATATCTTTGAAAACATTTTCATATCACGTGGTTGTCCACGCAAGACAAAGTATTTTCGCAAGATGCCTTCGCACTCGTAACCACAACGCAAGGCTACCGCCGCAGATGGAATATTCTTGGCATCAATCGTCAATTGAATACGCTGCAACCCCATGTCCTGAAACCCCATTTCTGTCAATTTATTCAATGCACGTGTCATTATGCCACGACCGTTATACTTATGTGCCGACCAATAACTGATTTCACCCATATTATCATCGGTATCTACAAATCCAATCTTGCCGGCCAGTTCGCCATTAACCATAATAAAGTAAGCACATTTATCATCATCAAATGATTTTTCAATATTGGTCAATGTTTTCTCGGTTGCAGTATATCCATCAACCCATTCTAAAAATTCGCCCAGGAATTCTCGATTTTCATTCATAGCCGACAACAGACGTTCCGCATTTTCGGCTGTTGGTTCCAGTTTGGCTAACTGAAAATCCCCCATATCAATAATTCGTGGAAATTTGTTTGTTGGATTTTCCATTATATCCCCTTTGATTTACTTCACATTATTATATCATAAAAATAAAAAAATGCTCAATTGGGCGTTTTTTTTTATCGTTGCAATAAATATTATCAACAGATATAATCACATTAATCATATGGAACGGAAAGAAAAAATGAAGCCATACTTTGCGATTAGTTTTTTGATTGTTTTTATGCAGATTTATGCACTGGGTGCCGAAGAAGGCGTGTCCCCACAGACAGATCCTGCTGATGATACAGAACAAACAGAAGTTGTTACGCAAACATGCAAAATTTACCCAGGTGAAGCATGCCCACTTTTGGTTGAATCAAAGGAAATTTCTGCTGGAACGCACGTATTGTGCAAAGAAGAAGAAGAAGAAGCGAATGACGACACAATAATAAAAACCTGGAAATTGTGCACAAAAAAATCATCAGGCAGTGGTGTTGAAATCATAGACATAAAAAAAACTACATACACACCATGTGATAAAGGATATTTCTTTTTCGGGAACAAATGCTTATCTTGTAAAGAACAGACTGGAGAAAAATATGCTACAACCGAAGACGAAGGCAGTGCAACAACCATGGATGATTGTATATTACCAGAAAAAAGTGAAACTGATTCTATATCATACCAAGATGAAAAAGGAACTTTTACATATTTGGGCGACTGTATGATTGCATGCACCGAAGAAACAGAATATTACTGTACCAGTGTATAAACGGGGAAAATTATGTTTACAAAAATGTTTCAATATCACAAAACATTGTGTCCAAAAATTTGGGATACAGACACAGAAATCAATCCATTAGTTTCACAATCATTACAGATGATGGCGTTTGAGTATGTTAGATACCTGGGGAATGTATTGGGACTGCCAATCGCAACAGATAAGATATTGGATATCTTTATTCATGGTTCGTTAACAAACTATTACTGGGATAAAAACAGTGATATTGATTTGTGCATTGTTGCAGATTTAACTACGTTACGTGAAAAATTACCAAACCTGAACAACTTTTTATTCTTTAACGCAACACAACGTTCATGGAAAAGTACTTTTCGTCCATCTATATACGGTCGTAATGTTGATATTTTTATTATTGACCCATCCGAAGTAGAATCAAAATTAACAAATACTGTTGATACATTCTATTCGCTGTTTACAAACGAGTGGGCATTGGCACCAAGACGTGTACCAGCCAACGAATTAAAAGAACTAAAAAAAATGACATACAAACGATATCGTGTCATCATGCGTCAGTGCAGACAAATATTAAAGAACAAAATGTCACATGAATTTATTGACACTTATCTAATAGCATTAAAACAACATCGTTGTAATAGTGTTCTTAATCCGGGCGACAATGCCATGACCTCTACGCAAATGGCATTTAAAATGGCACGAAACGGCAGTATGTTAAAAAAATTACGCAAAAAATCACGTGAACAATTAACACGCCGTTACAAGTTGGCTTAAAAAAATCCCCAAATGGGGATTTTTATTTTTTACTTCTTTTTGTTGCTTTACGTTTTTGTACTTTTTTAATTTCATCCGTCGTTGCCATAACATCAATTTCTGCATCACCATTTGCAATATCAATCACATGATTTATATTATGCCGCAGGTTTGGATGACGATCTGCATACCGTTTGATACCAACCAAAATCGCAGCAGTAATTATTTTTTCCATGTCTTGAACATTTATTTTGTCTGAAATACGACCACGAATACTGCTGATTATTCCATTAACTGCATTTCTGGTGCGACGAATAAAAGAACGACGACGACGAAAACGCACAATTTCACGTATCCACATTAAAATTAAAAACACCAGCAACGGAACCGCAATACAAAACAAAAAATATCTAAACCAGCCATCACAAAATGCCGGCACAAAGATTGAATCACATATACGCTGAAAGTGTAATATGGACACTGCTGCGATTTCATAAACAGCAAAAACAGTAAAACATACTTTTGATTTTATTAACATAATTTTTCTCCTGATATTTTATAAAATTATTATGCAAAAAAATACCTGCGATGTCCGCAGGTATGATTTCCTTGGTCATTTTCTGACCATTATATTTATTCTGTGACATGTTCTGTCAAAGACTTTGGCGGATTATCACCTTCGTGTTCTTCGATAACCTTGGCCACGGATTCAATTTGCAACAATTGGTTTTCCAGTGCTGCACGTTCCGATGATTTATATCCTGTATCATCATCTGCATTAACCGTTGTGCCATCAATACTTTGTTTGACAGATGCAGTCTTTTTTGCATGTTCTGCAATCGCAGGATTTATCAAGTTATTATAAATCTCTTGTGCTTGATGGGTGCCCGCTATATCACGTGCCAACAGACGATTTTCAGGTCCAGGAAAGAACCATTCGTCCAACTTAACAGCCGTGATTTGCATTATTGGACGTGTACGTGCCGATGCCAACCACTGTGGCAGCATTGGAACATCAGAATAATACCACAACGCCCCCCAATAGAATATGCCCATAACAACAACACCACGGACAATACCGAATATTACCCCCAGTGTTTTATCTGTTACGTTCATAATGCTGTCTTGGATTTTATCACGCAACTTTTGATTCACAAATCCAACCAGTAACAACACCGCAAAGAATACAATAAAGTACGATGCAACCAATGTTCCAACTGTTGATTCTGATAAACTGAACCATTTCTGCAACAACGCATCCAACCAAGGTGACACAAAACGTGCAGCAATTGCAGCAACAACCCACGACAGTGTGGCGATTGTTTCAAAAACACCGCCACGCATTGTCGCCCATATTGTTGACCCAAGAACTATACCAACATAGATATAATCAAGAACTGTTAAATCAAACATTTTTTCCAGATTTATTATTTGTTATCTTTACGAACCAGAACAAATCCCAGTCCTGCAACCAATGCAATTAACAATGCCCAGAACCAAACAGTGCTAGGTTCGCTATTTTTTTTTTGAACATTTTCTGTTGTTGCAGCAGCAGAATGTTCAATGATTGCGTTTGTACGATCTGCGTGTTCAGATTTAAATTTTTCTGCATCAGCAGCCATTGCTTTTTTATTTTCTGCAGCAGTTGCTTTCTGTGCATCTGTCAAATCCGCTTCGATATGGCCACGCAATGTATCCTGCATAAAGTCTGCATAACCCTGTTCACATTTGTCACCAATTACCAACACAGGAACGCCACCTGATTCAAATTCACATTTTTTTAATGCTTCTTGGAACAAAGGTGTGTTTTGTGGATTTGTAACATCAACCATTGTTATCTTTAATTCTGGGTATTCATATATCAATGTATTAGTTGCAAAATCACGTGCGTGATGACAATGTGGGCAACTTGGTGAATAATAAATTGTAACATCTGCAGCAGATGCAGCACCCATGAATCCTAATCCTAAAATTGCTGATAACAATGATAATTTTTTCATATTTTCTCCTTTTTGTATGCGTTGATTATAGAAAATATATCACAAACCTTGCAAGTGCTTTTTGTATATCAATTCTTTCCTGTTGTGAAACATATTCAACCAGTACAATATATACAAAAAAAGGACACAAATGTTTACACTGACACAATTTCCACTGCCATACACAACAGATGCTTTGACACCTTATATTTCCCAGGAAACACTGCAAACACATCATGGCAAACACGTTGCAACATATATTGATAATTTAAATAAATTAATTCAAAACACACCATATGAATCTGTTTCATTAAATGAAATTATCTTAGAATCTGCCAACAAACCAGAAGATAAAAAAATATTTAATAATGCCGCACAAATTTATAATCATAACTTTTTCTTTTCTGGCATGTGCCCAAATTGCGAAACACAAATTCCACAAGAAATTATCGACGCATTTGGTAGCGAACAAAAATTCAAAGAAGAATTCAAATCTGCAGCAACCAATTTATTCGGCAGCGGATATACTTGGTTGGTTCGTGATGGAAACAAATTAAAAATTATCAATCTAAAAGATGCAGAAACACCAATGATATACAATATGAAACCTATACTGACACTGGATGTATGGGAACACGCATACTATCTGGACTATAAAAACAAACGTGCTGATTTTGTAGATTCTTTTTTAAATAACTTGATAGATTGGAATTTTGTTTCAGAAAATTTACAACAATAAAAACACATGCGTATTAGTAACTTTTGTGATATAATGTAACTGTAATTATTTCATGGGAGAGAATATATGAAAATCGCAATTATAGGATTAGGGTCTGTTGGTTCTGCAGTGGCAACCGCTGTTGCAAACACAGGACTGGCACACGAAGTTGTTTTGTTTGATCGTGATGGCGTACGTGCACGTGCAGCCGCCGAAGATTTAGGACACGCTGCTGCATTTTCATATGATGTTAAAATTTCCGCTGTCAGTAACTATCGCGGAATACGCGGTTGTGAAACAGTAATTATTGCTGCTGGGGCGAATCAAAAACCGGGGCAAACACGTACTGATTTATTACGTGCAAACGCAGATGTTATCAATGATATCGTACCACGCGTTATGGCAAACGTTGATGCCAAAACAGTTAAATTAATCATTGTTACAAACCCATTAGATGTGATGGTTATGCTGGCACAAAAAATATCCAAATTACCTGCAAGTCGTGTAATCGGCACAGGCACAATGTTGGATTCTGCAAGATTACGCACAATATTGGCACGACAACTGTCTGTATCGCCACAGTCAATTAATGCATATGTTCTGGGCGAACATGGCGATAGCAGTATGATTAACTGGTCCAGTGCATGTATCGGTGGGGTTGATTTAAATTCTTTTTGTCGTCAAACAAAAAATTCATTAACACAAACCACACGTAACACCATTGAACATCGTGTACATAATGCTGCATACGAAATTATTCGTGGCCGTGGTGCAACATGGGATGGTATCGCAGGGGCTGTTGCTGATTTAGTTCGCTGTATAGCAAATGATGAAAATAGAATATTGACTGTCAGCACAGTTGATGGTGTTGGCAACAAAGCATTATCCATGTCGTTGCCACGAATTGTTGGACGTGGCGGTGTTATCGCAACACTGATGCCAAAAATGACCGCACCAGAATCGGCGGCACTGCGTAAAAGTGGCAAAATAATCCGCAAAAATTTTGATTCTATTTAATACATCCGGCAATGCCGGATTTATTTTTGAATACTGTCATATACACATTTGTT
>JAZRGB010000009.1:0-6594 GCA_045643965.1 Candidatus Enterousia sp.
GGGCGACCGTTTCGTTTAACTTATAATGCCATTCACAACTTGCTAACCAATGAAAAATATACGGGTTATTTTGCTTACCCACGGTGGGGCATTCCATATCAGAAGTGGGCAATGGAACCGTTGATTTCAGTGGAAACATATCGTGCCATTCAGGAACGCCTGAACGGTGGCCGCATGAACGAAAAGGTGACACGGCAATATAATACCGAAGACGAAACATTTCCATTGCGCCGCTTTGTTAGGTGTGCGAAATGCGGAAAGCCATTGACCGCCAGCCGCCCAAAAGGCAAAGGCGGCAAGCGCTTTTTGTATTATCATTGTTATTGCAAGGGTTGTCCCATGTATGGCAAAGGTATAAAGCCCACCGAAATACACCAGGCCCTGGAATGTGTTTTGGAAAAAATAACCCCAGACCAGCGCTTTATTGCGCTGGCTGGGGGTGCAATTCAACGGGCTTATGAAGAACAAACGGCTGATGCGCAGCAGCGTGTTGCGGAACGGCAGGCGTTGATTGCGCAGAAAGAAAGGGAAAAGACCCAGGCGTTCAATTTGTTAATGAATCCGAATAATCCGCCAGAGGTTGTTTCAATGTGCCAGGAACGCATCAGCATGCTGACGGCACAAATACAACAACTGACCAATGAACAGCAGGTTCAGGAAATAGAAACCATGCCACTTGACCAGGCAACAGAATATGTTTTGCAGTTTATACGTCGACCATTGGATATTTGGCGCACAGGGAACTTCAAAAAACGGCAGGGTGTTCTAAACTTGTGTTTTCCTGAGCAAATTTCATATGATTTTGCAGAAAAATTTGGAACACCGAAATTGGCGCCGATTTTCAATGTTTTTGATGAAAATGTGGGGGAAATAAAGAAGTGGCGCATCCAGAAGGATTCGAACCCTCAGTCTTCTGATCCGTAGTCAGATGCTTTATCCAGTTAAGCTATGGATGCAACGGATTTATATTCTATATCATTTTATTTAAATTGCAAGAAAAAATAATATTTTTTATTTTAACTTTTGTGAACCGTGATAAATCTGATTAAAATGCTGACGACAGACCGATTTATAGTTACTGTCACCCAATGCAAATTGATCGCCCGCACGAATTACATTGCCATTTGCATCAAAGCGTAAATGATGGGTCGCCAACTTCATACAACCGTGTATCTGACACGATGATTCCATACGATGTGGCTTTGCCCCTACTTCAAGCAATCGCTGAGATGCTGGGAATATTTTTTCATTACTGTCCACCAACAAACCATAACACATAACAATCTTGTGCTGTTCATCTGCAATTTTTACCAGTTTATCAATATCAGATGGTGAAAAGAATTGAACTTCGTCCACCAGTATTAATTTGGTTTCCTGTTTTGGCGTATAATTCTGTAAGTTTGGCATTGCGTTCGCATCCCATGACAACCCAATTCTGGAAACAATTCTATCTGATGCAAACCTGTTATCAAACGACGGCTTTATAACTTCAACCTGATTTCCGTTTTGTGTAAAATTATGTGCATTTATAATTAATGCCGCTGATTTAGAACTGCTCATTACGCCATAATGAAAGTGCAAATTTGCCATTTTTTTCCCCTTTTCCTGTTACCTTTAAATACTCATAGAATTTAATCGCTTTATACGCTTGTCAACGGGCGGATGTGTCGCCATCAATTCAGATACAAACTGATTTGTTCGCGATGGATTCGCGATACAAATGGCCGCCATTGACTTTATATTATCCATTGATTCAACGCGTGAATCTGTGCTGATTTTTTTCAACGCAGATGCCAACGCATGGGGATTTCGAGTTATAAACGCCCCCGTAGAATCAGCCGCATATTCACGATTTCTGGACACAGCCATACGCAACAGCGGTGTAATAATTGAATTAAATACAGCGAACGCCAACCACACCATCAATAAAACTGCCGCACTGTTACCACGATTATCATTGTCCGAAGAACTATGATTCCCATACATCGCTGTGCGGAAAATAATATCTGCAATAAATACTGTGACGCCAACACCAGTGATAAGCAGCATATCCAATCTGATGTCACGATTACCAATATGTGCCATTTCGTGTGCAATCACACCAGCTAGTTCTTGTCTGTCCAATTTTTTTATAATTCCACGTGTTAATGCCACAGATGCATCACGTGGCGAACGCCCTGTTGCAAATGCGTTTAACGAGCTGTCGTTTATAATATAAACACGTGGTGTTGGCAAACCCGCCGCCAGGGCGACATTTTCAACTGTTCTGAAAATTTCACGATATTCTGTGTTATCGGGCTGGATTTCATAGGCACCAGACGCACTTAACATCATTGAATCACCGAATGCCCATGATATTAACATCCATATCATACAAGCAATAAATGTTGGAACAGCAACAGAAACAGTTGTTTCAACCGCCTGATTCAATGGTGCAACCGCCCAAACAAACAAAAAGATAAGGACAATAAAGAACAACGGAAACAATGCCACCAAAACCGCGGTTTTTATGTTATTACTGCGAATATGATCATAAACTGTTTGGACTTTTTTCATAATTATCCTTTCCTGTCAAAAGACTAATAGCAGAAAAAAAGAAATTAGTCATGCAAAATATTCATTAAATATGATATAATTCCGGTATGCGAAATATCCTGTTTCTATTTGGTGTTTTCTATGCATTATCTGCAATCGGTGCAGAACAAGGTGCATTGACACGTGCTGCCAAAAAAAGCATGTTAACCGCACAAACATTTCCAACAACATTTGCAGATGTTTCCTTTGCAAAAAAAATAGAAGTTTTGGCCGAAGGATACGAACCATGGGAATCTGAATATGATGACAATGGCCGATGTATTACAAACTGTGCATATTATGGCATTACAATCGATGAAGAATATGCAGATTTAAAACAGCATACACAAAATGTTGTACAAGAACTGCAAAACGATGGATATTTGACAACTACAACAACAGCACCAGAAACACAGCAGACACAATACGCACCAACGACATCTGGTGCATCATCAACAACTGATAGCGGCACATCTGTTACAACACAGGGACTGGAATCCGCACAAATACCATTAATGGAACCAGTACGCGGCAAACCACGCATTTCATCACCTTTTGGCCCAAGAATCCACCCTATCAGCAAGAAGCGTGCATTACACAAGGGGATTGATTTAGCAGTACCCACAGGAACACAAATTTATGCACCTGCGGATGGCACTGTTGTAAATATTTGGTATGACAAATCCTGTGGAAACGGATTAAAGATAGCACATGGCATGGGATATGAAACCGTGTATTGTCATTTACAGTCTGTAAATGTAACTAATGGTGCAAAAGTGCAAAAAAATTCTGTTGTCGCACTAAGTGGTAATACCGGTGGTTCAACTGGCCCACATTTACATTACGCAATAAAAAAAGACGGCAAATTTATCAATCCGTCTGATTTAATTGGACGATAATTTTTCAAGTTTTTTAAATCGCACAGCAAAACTGCCATTATTTATTGGCGACCACGATATAATATACGGGCTAAGCAGGCTGTCATTTGCCCATTGTTTGAACTTTACTTTTAACATTCCGCTGGCACCTGTGATAATTGTTGCGTTACGAACACCAGATTGTGCCAATTCCATAATCGCAGTCCATGCCTGTTCTTCGGTTAATTGATGCAGGTCTAGTTTTGCGTGTTCTGGGATAAAATTATCTGTGTCTGGTATTCTGGTTGACAAATGTAATTGTCTGCGAACACTGCGTTTCGTATCACGATCATCAGGAATAAATTCCCCACCAATCATTTGTTCAATATCAGAATCTGTTAATTGTTTCATTTTGTCACCATGCTGAAAACCAAGACACGTTCAATACCGGCCAAGTCATTGTGGCCAGCTACAAAATCCCAGCCATTTTTATCAAATATGTTTTTTATATCATTTGCCTGTCCAGCACCAATTTCCAAGTACAGTTTGCCGCCCTGCTTTATCCAGTTTTTCGCATTTTTTGCAATCATTTCATACGCAGCCAGCCCATTATTATTCGCATACAACGCCAAAGACGGATCATGCATTGCACCATCATCAACACGTGTATCACCATACGCAATATATGGTGGATTTGAGACGATAATATCAAACTGTTCACGTATTAATTTTGGGTTATTAAAACTGCCATGAATTGTTTTGATTTTATCAGTCAGCCCAATCAATTTTATATTTTTACGTGCAACACGCAGTGCCGCCCCAGATAAATCAACCGCCACCCCCGACATGTTTGGAATATTTTTTATCAGCGAACATATTATGCAACCTGTACCCGTTCCCAAATCCAAGACACGTCTGGGATTATTATTGCCACAATCAGATATTACTGCATATACCAACGTTTCTGTATCAGGACGTGGATCCAACGTATGCTTGTTAGTATAAAATTTCAGCCCATAAAACCATTTCTGCCCAATAATTTTCGCCACAGGCACCCCACGACGCAGTTTATGTGCCATCATACGCACGCGAATATATGACAGTTTTTTCACGTTTTCTGTGATAATACGAGCGGCCCGAACACCACCTGATTTTTGTAAAATTGCGAACGCTTGATTTATTTTCATAAAGTCATTATAATCTGCACTATGAAAAAAGCAAAAGATATTATTACAACAACCAATCTGACACGCATTGTTATGGCGTTGGCCGCACTGCTTAGTTTGATTGCAATATTCCTGGTTACAACACGTCACACACCGTCACAAACACACGGTCAGAACCAATGCAGTTCTGTGGTGGTTGTGGCATCTGGGGACACATTATCTGGTCTGTTATTGGCCCAGGGACTGACCCATAATGACGTTAATGAAATTGCCAGTGTGTTAAAGAAAGACGCTGGGATTTCTGGTTTACGTGCAGAACGTGACAAACTGGAATTTGTTCGCGATGATGATAACGCCCCTGTATCCAAGATTGTTGTTGTACCGTCCCCATGGCGTCAGATTGAATTAACATGCGACGATTCCGGTGCATGGAATTGCAAGACTGTTGATATTGACCGTGATACGCGTGCTGTTTGGCGTGGCGGTGAAATCTTGGACGGGGACAGTTTTTATTTGGCTGGACAGCGTGCCGGGATTCCTGCGGGAATATTGATTGAAGTATATGATTTATTGGCATTTGAAATGGACTTTGAACGTGATGTTCGTTCCGGGCAAAAGTTCTGGGTTTTATACGAAGAAAACTTTTCTGACGGCAAAAAGATAGATAATGGAAATGTTTTGGCCGTATCGTTCCAGGCACTGCGTGGAAACGTGCAAATGTATCGTTTCAAGAAATCAGACGGCACAACCGGATACTATGATGAAAACGGTAACGGTGCAATAAAATCATTAAAACGCACACCAATTAATAATGCAAAAATTACCAGTAACTTTTCTAAAAAGCGTAAACATCCAGTACTTGGATTCACACGTGCACACAAAGGCGTTGATTTCCGTGCCCCCACAGGCACACCAATCCCAGCCGCCGGTGCAGGACGCGTAATCGCACGCAGTTACAATCGCGGGCATGGTAACTTTGTTAAAATCCGTCACAATGGTTCATTTGAAACATTATATGCACACATGTCCCGATTTGCCAAGGGCGTAAACGTCGGCACCAATGTACGTCAGGGTCAGATTATTGGATATGCAGGTTCAACCGGATATTCAACAGGTCCACATTTGCACTATGAAATTATCAAGGACGGTGTACACGTAAACCCAATGACGGTTAAATTGCCTGCGATTAGCAATCTGGGCAAAGAAGATAAAAAGAAATTTATCGAATATCGCAAAACACTGGATAACGGAATTGAAAAATTACAGAAACATCCGTCGTTGTATATTCAGTTATAACCACCGCCCAATGGGCGGTTTTTTTTATCAAAATAATATACGGCAATTCGTATCCGTAACGCATTTGTTTGCAAGACGTAGGTACCTTTTCCTAAAGCCCGTATTACGATTGAAATACATTTTTAAAAGATTTATAATATGTGTGTCTTAGACAAAGACAAAACAAACCTTGAAAAGGAGAAAAAAGAGATGAAAGGACTAACTAACTATGTTCTTATACCATTGACATTTATCGGTGCCTTGAACTGGGGACTGGTTGGAATCTTTGGTTTTGACTTGGTTGCATTTTTGTTTGGCCCAGCAACATTGGCCAGCAATATCGTATATGCGATTATCGGTATCGCAGCATTGATATGGTTAATCTGGATGTTCATTGACAGACCAGTATCACGTGATCGTTAACCATAAAAAAAGTTTCATGTCCACGCCCCACAGACACGGGGCGTGTTTTTATTTTTTCTGCTTGCACTGGCGTATTAAATTTTACTAAACTGAAAATGAATATAAATGGTGTTAAAAACAATATTACACACACCGGGGGGAAAGATGCGTTTTCTGAAAACATTTTTCAGATTTTTTACAATTGCGACACTGTGCAGCACATTTACAGGTGCGGTGTGGGGGTATGCAACAACCGATACTTGTGATATATATAGGGCACCCGATTGCAATGCTACAGCAGGATGTTATACGAATGTTTG
>JAZRGB010000010.1:0-30355 GCA_045643965.1 Candidatus Enterousia sp.
AATATCGGCTTCGGATACAGCGGTTTCAATTTGCATTTTTGTTAAATCTTCGGCAATTTCAAACAAGTCTGGTGTTTGGAAAGACGCTGCGACTGTTTGCCCAACATCAACCTTGCGCGAAATGACAGTACCATCAACAGGCGATGCAATCGTCGCATACCCCAGGTTTGTCACCGCACGTTCATACTGAGATTGTGCGCGTTTTACAGACTGTTCAGACTGTTCATATTGTGTTTGCGATTGTTCCATTTCTGCGCGCGCAATCATGTCGCCTGCATATAACATTTTGTTTCTTTCGTATTCACTTTTTGCAAAGTTGCGTTGTGATACCGCACTGTCCAGTGATGCTTTGGCTTCATCAACAGATGCCTGTAATACAGAAGGTTCAATCGTTAATAACAAATCGCCTTTTTTAACCTTGGAATTAAAATCGACATACAAATTATCAATTGTGCCAGACACCTGGGAACCAACATTTACTGTGTTTACAGGTTGAATTTCACCAGTCGCACTGACAACGTGACGTAAATCACCGCGATTAATGTTGATTGTTGCGTATTCCAGTTTCTTGTCAGATTTACCGCCCAGAAAGAAAAATCCTGCACCAATAAAAACGCCCAACAATAATATCCACCACTTTTTACGCCATATAAATCGAAAAATGCGACCAAACAACGATGGACGTTTTACTGGGACTGATGTGTTTATATTTTTATTATTTGCCATCTTCTCTCTCTCCTTCTAACTCTGCTTTGATATCACCAACTGCCAACGCAACGGCTGCACGTTTTGTATATAAATCGTATTTAGCAGCATTGTTTTGTTTTTCTGCACTGACCAGTTCAGACTGTGCTGTTTGCCAATCCAGCATTGTTGCACGACCAACCTTGTACATACCGGCTGTGACACGTTCGCTTTCTGTTGCTGATTTTAATAATGTTTCAGTTTGTTTTAATACAGTCTGTGCAGTCTTGTAATTCTGGTATGCTGTAAATATATCCAATGCAGCGTTATCTTGGGTGCTGCGTTCTTGTTCAACAGCCCTGTCATAATTTACATTTGCTGCACGCAAGTTATATAAATTTGCAAATCCTGCAAACAATGGCATTGATGCACGAATACCAATACTGCCACTGATGTTATCCGTACCCGCGTTATATGTTTCTGATGGTGTATCATTCCAAGACACAGAACCAGATGCAGAAATTGATGGCAGGTTACTTAAAAACACACTGTTTCTTCTGTGCCAAGCGGCATCTTTGTTCGCGGTTGCACGCAACAAATCAGGTCTGGTCTTTTGTGCTTGTTCAAATAATTCATCCAAAGATTTTGTATCCGACACACCACCAATTTCAGACGGCATATCTGCGATTGCTATATCTTGGTTTGCAGGAAAAGACAATTTCGCAAGCAGTGCCCCCTTGGATATTTCACGATTATTTTTTGCACGTTCTAAATCCAAATCACGACTGGCCAGTGTTGTATCAGCCTTTAATACATCGGCACGTGCAACAGAACCTGCCTTGAATTTTTTCTGGGCAGTGTCACGTGCAGTTTGTGCAACATCACGCAACATCTGTGCAGATTTAACGTCAGCATCTGCATTTAACAATGAATAATAAGAACCAATTAAACCATAAATATAATTCTGAACAGTTTCATCATAATCAAAACCCGTTGCACGCCATGATGCAGCAGCCTGATTTAAATCAGATAATCTTTTACCAAAATCAAATATCAAATATGATGCAGACAATGATGCACCGTACGACCAATCACCCCACTGTTCATTACGATATGGCAAAGACGCATTTGCACCGACACTTACGCTTGGTAAATAAGAAGCGTATTTTGTATTTTTAGACAATCTGGCCGATTCATATGCCAAATAAGATGATGCAGTCTGCGGATTTCTGCACAACCCCAGTTCAATAATCTGTGATAATGTTAATTTCTCATCCGGAACAGTTGTACGTGTCATACAATCGTTTTCCTGGGCGAACACAGAAAAAGGCAGCAAAAACAATGATAAAAATGTTAGTTTTTTCATATAATTTCTCTCTCTGATAAACTTTATTTGTAATTATACAATTTTTATGTTGAATTACAATTTTTTTTTTCTTAATATTGCATCACTGGTTCAGGCCTGGTGGCAGAGTGGTTATGCAGAGGACTGCAAATCCTTCTATGCCGGTTCGATTCCGACCCAGGCCTCCAAAATAAAAAACACCCCTTGCGGGTGCTTTTTTTTATGTGTATGATATCAATCATGATTAAATCAATTAGTTTAACAGATTTTAGGAATCATTGTTTGTGTCGTATAAATACAGAAAATCGACACAATATAATTATTACTGGACCAAATGGTGCTGGTAAAACAGCCATACTGGAAGCCGTATCAATGCTGTCTGGTGAACGCGGTATGCGTGGTGCCAGCATGACAGATATCGCACGTTTTAATGGTAATGGTGGATTCAGTGTATTTGCAACAACAACCGATGATACAGATTTATCTGTTTATTTTAACATAAACGATACAAACAGACGTGCAAAAATAGATAATGAAAATTGTGCGTTATCTGAATTGGCACAACATATTTCCCTTGTTTGGATTACCCCAAAAGAAGACAGATTGTTCATAGACAGTGCATCTGACAGACGTGCATTTTTCGACAGACTGGCAACCAGTTTTAATGCTTCGCATGCAGGTCGAACAGCAAAATTGTCAAAACTGTTATCAGAACGTGCATACGCGTTGAAATCAGGGGCCGATTCACACTGGTTGGATGCACTGGATACACAAATCGCAGGGACCGCTGTGGCGGTATCTGTTGCCAGAATACAATACGCGGGCGAACTGAATTACTTCCTAAAAAAATGTGCAATATCTGTATCTGGTATTATTGAACAAATGTTGATTGATGGTGTGCCTGCGGGTGATGCAGAACGAAAATATCTGGAATACCTGCGTGGCAACAGATGTTTGGTTGGCGACAAAATGATTCTGGATGGACCACACAAATCAGACTTTGGTGTATTTAACAATGAACTTAAACTGCCTGCACATTTAACCAGTACAGGACAACAAAAAACAGCCTTGATTGACTTAATATTGGCACATGCAAAATTAGTTCACACAAAAACAGGAAAACAAATACTTATTTTATTAGACGAAGCGGCTGCACACTTGGATACAAACGCACGCGAAAAACTGTTCCAAGAACTGGGTGATGCAAATGCACAGGTTTGGGCAACCGGACTGGATGTGGAAATTTTCAAAAATGTCCCAAATGCAGTATTTGTTACTTGCCATGATGGGCAAATAAATAATATAGTATTGGCGGAGTAAAAATTATGGCACGTATTGATTATCAAACATTACTGGATAACGCATTAAAATCTGTTGTCAAAGACGCATTGATTCATGCACAGTTTAACGGATTGGGTGATGGAACACACTTTTTTATCACATTTCGAACACGTGATGCAGGTGTTGTTTTACCTGACTTTTTGCGTATCAGATACCCAGATATTATGACAATTGTTCTGCAATATTCATATAACAACTTGCACGTATCTGACAAAGAATTTGGTGTACAGTTAACTTTTGATGGGCGTCCTTTTTTCATCCGTGTACCTTTTTCAGCATTGGTTGAATTCAAAGATCCATCTGTTGACTTTATGTTATCATTTCAAACAAAATCTCAAACACAGGCCGCAGATAACGATATGGAA
Organism: Candidatus Enterousia sp.; assembly: GCA_045643965.1. Classification (GTDB taxonomy): domain Bacteria; phylum Pseudomonadota; class Alphaproteobacteria; order Rs-D84; family Rs-D84; genus Enterousia. The sequence continues at coordinate 3,736 of JAZRGB010000010.1, forward strand.
TTACCACTGGATGAAAAACCAGACACAGTTCCAGACCCAGGCCGTGTTGTATCACTGGATGAATTCAGAAAAAATAGAAAATAAAAAAGCCGGTGTTTACCGGCTTTTTTTATTGTTTTTTTAACAGACTTTGTACCGCCAATGGAAAATCTGGGGCGTTGGCTAAATAAGACCCTGATACCAATAAATTTGCACCGGCGTCCCAACAAAGTTGGGCGTTTTTATCGTTAATTCCACCGTCAACGGATATTACAAATTTTAACCCGTATTTTTTACGCGTGCTGGCCAATACCGATATCTTATGCAAACATGATGGTTCAAATGATTGACCCGCAGCCCCAGGATGCACAGACATTATCATAACTTCATCAATATCACGCAATACCGATTTTAATAAGGTTACAGACGATTCTGGATTTAATGCAATCCCAACACGTTTACCAGCCGCACGAATTGTTCGTATCGCAGCACGCAATCCAGACGTGTTTGTTGACAGTATAATCGTATCTGCACCAGCAGCAATCGCATCGGCCGCCCAGACATTTGGACTTTCTGTCATTAAATGTACATGTAAATGTGCGTTCGTTCTTTCGCGGATTTTACACAGTTCATCAATACTGCCAGAAATTCTATCAACATAAAAACCATCCATAATATCCACGTGTATCATTGATATACCGCCAGACTTAAACATTGTATATGTTTCTGGTTGTGACATATCAAAACACAATGTGCTGGGCAATACTGGAATAAACTGTGGTTGTTTTTTTGGTTTTTTATGGAAAAAATTTCTTAGTTTATTAATTCTGCGTTCCCATTTTTCTTGTCTTGCAATATATTGATTTCTGTGCTGTTGTTCAGATATCCAAACAAATTCAGACAATGCACGAACAGACGCATCAATAGGAATTGTTTCCGTTGTTACTGCAAACGCATTTTCAATAAAATCACGCAAACCTTCGATTTCAGAACCACCGCCCGTTAATATTATTTTAGCAGGTTTGTATTTTGTAAAGTGTGGCAAACAAGAATCTTTGATTTGTTCAATGATTTTTGCCAATATCGGTAACACAACTTCGTTAACATCAGAACGCGAAAAATCATACGCAGTATCTGCAGGGGTAAATCTGTCCATTTGGGTCGGTACCATCGATGCAACCGCAGATTTTATTCTGTCTGCATCATATATATTTAGACCAAATTTTTCAGATATTGCATTTGTTATATCTTGGCCACCCAGTTTTATTTTTTTATGCCATAATGGACCACGATTTGTCCAGATTGATGCACTGGTAAACTGATTACCAAAATCAATAAACATTGTTGTTTGTTTATCTGTTCTGTACGTTGCATTTTGAACAAAATGCGGATCATATACCGCCAATGGTTGAATATGTGCCATACGCAGTAAATTATAAATTTTATTCACACCATCAAACGAATAGAATATTGTTGCATACAGTGATACCAACTGTCTGTCAATATATCCAACAGGCGATAAAATATTACGTGCCATCTGTGTACTGTATTGCAGTGGAACAATATGCATCGGAAAATATCCATCTGGCACAGGTATTGTAGATATCTGAGAACGCACATCAGATATTGTTATCTTATGTTCATTGGCCCATACATTATTTTGCGGTTTTACAGAAAAATCAGATTCACCAAAATTACCTGTTATATATGCAGAATCAAAATGTCGCCCGATTTGCTTTTCCAGTTCATCAACAACTGATTTTATCGCAGCAGCCGTATCTGAATTTTCAACCGTAAAGAACGCAGATTTATCAATATTCGCATTTCTGACACGATGGGCCATACCACGCACACCATGCGTTCCGATATCCAAACACAGAAAAGCAGAATCTAATAAATTCATATCGTTTTACTTTACTAAGATACGGGCAGAATCACGCATATCAATCAATTTAATATCTTTGTCCAAGATATTATGATTGGTATTTAATGATATCAATGTTCCGATTGCAGCCAATGGGTTTTCTTCGGGTAACATGATTGTAATACCGCCATTTGTGTACATGTTCCAACGGCGATTTTCAATCCATTCCATATAATCCAAATCACCAACCAAATTGTGTGCAGCGTTTGTAATTTGTGTAATATCATTTGGTAATTTACCGCGGAATACAACATGTGACGCATCACGAACATCTGTTGGTTTGTTTACAATTGTTCCGTCTGCGGACAATGGGAAAAAATTCTGACCATCTGTCCATAACGCAACCGCACGATGTAACGCAACACGCACTGAAATATTTCCGTTTGGCATACGACGAACAGCAGATTTTTTTACACCTGGAACTTTTGATACGCGTTCATTTAACATATCTAAATCAATTGAATAAGTACGTGTATTTGGTGCGATTGTTGCCGCAGCAACGATTGCGGATAAATCCTTGTCAGATTGGTCAGCAGAAATTGATATATTGGTAACATACGCGTTTGTTCCACGCCCCATACCAGTCATAACAATACGCACAGAAAAATAAATCGCAAAAACAATCGCGACACAAAAACATAACCAAAACCACAGTGACTTTTTCATATTTGCAATTATATCATAAAAAATTTCGTTTTGCAGGTTTTAATTTATAAAAAAACCCGCCAAATGGCGGGGTATTTTTTAATCTGGTTTATTGGATGTTTCTTTGGTCCAACTGCGGATGTTCCAATCTTTTTCGTCACCCTTGACACTATCTAACTTAACACCCATTGCATTACGCAAGCAATATTCACGTAATTTTATCGAATCTTGTGATTTACCATATTCTGGTGTAAATTTGGACAAATCACCTGTATCTGCACCGTTCAAGATTTCATTTAATGTTACAACGTTACGGCATGAATTTGTTGTATAATCCTGAGTGTTATTACACTGTGCATCATCAGATTTGTTAATTACCGCCAAGAATTGTGCATCATTCGGACTGCAAATCATTTCTTCATAACAATGAGGAACATTTGCAATCTGGGCACAATATGTCTTTATACGTGCGGTTGGCCAACTCTTTTCACTGTCTGCTGTTTCAGTATAACAGTCATAAATTTCTGTTAAACATTCATTAAAGTTAGACATTGCAGTTTGTGCTGCAGCCAAAACTGTTTCTTCTTCTTCCAGTTTGAATTCCAGACGTTTTTGTTGTAATGCCTGTTGTGCTGCAATCTTTTGATAACCGATATTTTGTGCACTGGCACGCAACTGTTCGCCGTACAAGTCACAGTCTGCATTAGCATCCAACAAATATTTATTTATAATACTGCGACGTGCATCTGCAACCGGTCCACGCAGGCTGGAATAAGGGTCACCAGACGACGTTGTATAACCAAAGCATGTTGCACTGGCATTTGTATTTGTTGATGTACCACGTTCATTTAATGTGATATTACCATCTGCACTAACTTCAACATTAGAATTGTAGTTAAATGGGCAATTCGATGTTTGACCTGTTGCACATTTTCCACCAAATGATGATGGTGAACCACATGCTTCGTAAATTCCGTTAAAGCAAGAATCCAGAACACGTGAACATACATTATCATGTGCATATTCAAACAAGTCATAACCCCATGTTGTTGCCAACGTGTCAGCAGATGTTTCTGTGTTGCTGAATGCACCATCGATACCAGACAAATTACCAACAACATTTGATATGTTATCAAATGCAGATAAAACGTTATTATTATCCTTGGTCAAGATTGTAATAGTGTTTTCTTTGGCGTTTGCCCACGATTGCAAAGACGCCAAGATATCAGAACCATTACCATCCAGATTCTTTATATTAAATCCGAAATCGTTACCATTTGTTCCAGTATCAGAACAATAATCTGGCGCTTGTGTAGCACCACAAGAATTATCATAAATACCGTGTGCACGACACCATTCTGTTGCATCATCAATATCATTATCGTTTGCATCTGTGTTAACAGTGTATTGATTTGCCATATCTTGCCATGAAACACAGTTCATAACTTTTTCAGCATCTGTTAATTTGAACGCTTCAGAAACATCTTTACCCTTGTTTGCAACCAACAATGCCAATTCACCAGAAACCTTTATCAATTCTTCGTTTGCTGTTTCCAATGCAGCTTCAGCCTCTGCAAAAGCCTTTACACGACCTGCACAACCACATCTGCGTTGAGCCTGGTTACGTGCAGTACAAATTTCGTCCATACATGTGTAATAAGATTCCAAACAGTTGCTGTATGCATCAGCAGAAATCATACCAGTTGATGAATCAATAATGTTTGAATAGTTACCTGTGTATAATTTTGCACTAAGTGATGAATATGTTGAAGTTGCTGTTGATTTTGAACCACGGATTGCACTGCCTTGCAGGGAAACACGTGCATTGTTTGCGGCATCTGTTGTCGCAGTTCTGGCACGAACAGTACGTGTTTTTGTTGCACCTGCACGATTTGCAGCAGCGTTTTGACGCGATACAACATTACGTGTTGGGGTGGTTGTCGCACTTGTATTACGGGTTGCAACACCATTTGCACGTGGATTTACAGCACCACGGCTGACAACATTACGTTGTGCAACACCACGAGGATTTGTCATCTGATTACGTGCAGCATTAACAATTGCACTGCGTGCCACTGTTGCACGATTTGTTGTTTGTCTGTTACGTGGGCTGGCACGGCCAGATGTACGGGCATTATTCCCAGCACGTTGTGCCTGGGGCATCATCAAGGATGCATCGTTTACCGGTGCAATTGGATCTGCAAATACAGCACGCATCGACAAAAATGTCGAACATACAAAAAACGCACCTGCCAACAAGAAAACTGTACTTACAGCATTCTTTAATGATTTTGCAACCGTTTCTGTTTTCATAAATATTCTCCCTGTGTCTGGCAAACGCCCAGAATTCCAACCTTTTACATACTGCGAACGACACAATATGCCTTTATCATTTATTTGATTATATCAATTTTTTATCACTCTGTAAACAACAATTACAGGTCTTTTTTATTATGGTTTGATGCTTGAAATTTCTTTTTATTTTGATACGATAAGGTGCGAATAATTTTATACAAACAGGATAAAGACATGAATATCGAACTTGGTAAAAATATTAGTCCACGTGAAATTGAAACAAAAATCCAAGAATTCTGGGATAAAAATAATTTCTGGGCAAACGATGTAAATTCAGATAAAACACCATTTTGTATTATGATGCCACCACCAAATGTAACTGGTAATTTACATATGGGGCATGCATTGGATAATGTTTTAACAGATATTATGTGTCGTTATAAACGTATGGCTGGTTTTGATGTTTTATGGCAACCAGGTACTGACCACGCATCAATCGCAACACAGTTGTTGGTTGAACGCGACCTGTCTAAACGTGGAATTAACCCACACGCATTAAGCGTTGCAGAAAAATTGGATTATGCATGGGCATGGAAGGCAGACAAGGGCGGTCAAATCATGAACCAGTTGCACATCTTGGGTGTAACACCTGCATGGCGTCGTGAAAGATTTACAATGGACGAAGGTTTGTCCAATGCTGTTACAAAACTGTTTGTAAAAATGTATAACGAAGGTTTGATTTATCGCGAAAAACGTCTGGTTAACTGGTGTCCAAAACAACAGACATCTGTATCTGATTTAGAGGTTGAAACACGTGACGAAAAAGGTAAATTCTATTACTTTAATTATCAGTTGGCTGATGGTGGTGTAATTGAAATTGCAACAACACGTCCTGAAACATTATTCGGTGACCAGGCAATTGCTGTTCATCCTGAAAATGAAAAGTTAAAACACTTGATTGGCAAACGTGCGATTATCCCACTAACAGATATCGAAATTCCAATTATTGGTGACGAACATGCGGACCCAGAAAAAGGTACGGGTGCTGTTAAAATTACACCTGCACACGACTTTGACGACTGGGAAGTTGGTTTGCGTCATAATCTGACACCTGTTTGCATTTTAACACCAGATGCAAAGTTAAATGACAATCCTGTTGTTCCAGAAAAATATCGCGGCATGGATAGATACGTTGCACGCAAGGCTGTTGTTGAAGATATCGAAGCCGCTGGTTTATTGGTAAAGGTCGAAGATAAAATTATTCCAACACCATATTCTGAACGTGCTGGTGTTCCTGTTGAACCATATTTAACAGACCAATGGTTCGTTGATGCTGAAAAGTTGGCAATACCGGCTATCAAGGCCGTAGAAGAGGGAAAAATTAAATTTATGCCAGACCATCGTTACAACTTGTTTATGGCATGGATGAAAAATATTCGCCCTTGGACAATTTCACGTCAGTTGTGGTGGGGACATCATATTCCTGCATGGTATGACGACGAAGGTAATGTTTATGTTGCAGAAACAGAAGCAGCAGCTGTTGAAATGTCTGGTGGCAAAACATTAACACGCGACAAAGACGTTTTGGATACATGGTTTTCATCTGGATTATGGCCATTTTCAACATTGGGCTGGCCAGAAAACACACCAGAACTTGCCAAATATTATCCAACAGATTTGTTATATACCGGGGCAGATATTATATTCTTCTGGGTTGCACGTATGATTATGATGGGTATTTATGTAATGGGCGATGTTCCATTCCATACTGTAAACTTCCATGGATTGGTACGTGATAGCAAGGGTCAAAAAATGTCCAAAACCAAAGGTAATGGTACAGACCCATTGGATACCGTTGAAAAGTTTGGAACAGATGCATTACGTTACTGGATTGCAACTGCACCAATTGGTACAGATATCCGTTATTCTGATGACGAAGTAAAACGTGGATCAAAGTTGCTGACAAAATTGTGGAACGCATCAAAGTATGTTCTGATGAATTTGTCTGATTTCGAACCAGATTCTGCAAAACAGATTCCTGTCAGCGAACGCTTTATCGAAGACAGATGGGTATTAAGCGAACTGAATAAAACAATCGCAGAAACACGCAAACATTTGGATAAGTTTGATAACTATAATTCACGTGCTGCGATTGATACTTTCTTCTGGGATATCTTCTGTGACCAGTATTTGGAATTTATCAAAGATCGTTTCTGGGCACCTGAAAAATACAGTGCTGAATCAAAACTGTCTGCACAATGGACATTGTACACAGTACTGCGTACAATAATAGGTCTGTATGCACCATTTATTCCATTTTTAACCGAAGAATTGTGGCAACAAATCTATAAACCATTTGAAGGTGGCGAAACATTACATCTGACACAATATCCAACTGTAAATTCTGAATATGATACAGATGTCGAACAGATGAATATCGCACTGGAAATATTGAAAAATGTTCGTGGTTTACGTACAGACCGCAAGGTTGGAAACGGTGCAAAACTGGAAACATTAACAATACCATCTGACACACCAGATGTATTGCATGGGCTGATTAAATCTGCTGCACGTGCAAACGAAATTATTTTGGGTGATACACTGGACTTTGTTGTTATGCAAAATATTCAAGGATAAATACATGACAAACAAATTGGTCGAAACCAGAATTTTACAAGCATATCAATGCGACAGATTTGGATATGTTCGTCCACTGATTTTGATGAACGAATTACAATCAATCGCAGACAGACATGCTGAAATTCTGGGTTGCGGTCGAACATATTGTTTAGAAAATAATATCGGTTGGGTTGTATTATACTATCTGGTGGATATTATTGAATTACCATGTGAAGGCGAAGAACTGACGTTTACAACATGGCCATCTTGCCAAGACGCATTACGTGCAACACGTGATTTTGAAATCCGTGGGGCAGATGGTCGTTTGATAGTTCGTGCAACATCACAATGGATTTTGATTGATATGGAAAAACGCAGACCGTTACCATTGGCAAATCATTTATCACCCGATGTTGTTACACCAATACGTGCATACAGTTGTGCGTTTGAAAAATTCCCAGACTTTGAAACAAACAAAACCCATATTATGAAATGTCGTTTTGATGATATTGATGTTAATCAACATATCAATAACGCAGTATATGCTGTTTGGGCAACAGAAAGTGTTGGATACGTATATCGCACACAACACAAATTAAAACAAATAAATATACAATTTAAAAAAGAAGTAAATCCTGATACACCTGAAATACAGATTGATGTTATGATTGATGGATTAACATCAAAACATAAAATCAAATCAGGTGACACAGAAAACGCAGTTGTAATTTGTCAGTGGGAAAAAATATAAATAAAAAAAGCCGGTGTTTGCCGGCTTTTTTTAACATTTTTATTTATCGCGTATTTTTGCATTACATTTCTTTTCAACTGATTCTATGACAGATGTTTGCAAGGCCTGCAAATCAGAATCTGACATATTTTCACGCGGTTCAATCGTTATTGTAAATGCAATAGATTTATTTCCATCAGACATATCAAATGCATCAAATACAACAACATTTGTTATACGACTGTCAGCACTTTGTGCAACAGATGTTAATTTTTCTGATGGTGTATTGTTATCTACAATAAACGCAAAGTCACGTGTTATTGGTTGAAAGTCTGATAATGTTGGTTGTTTACCACCACGTTTAGATGGCAAATTATTAATATCTTCGACAATCGCAATAACAACATTTGTTTTTATACGCAACTTTTTCGCAACAGATGGATGTAATTCACCAAATTCTGCAATTTTCTTTTTGCCTTGGTACAATGCACCATATCTGTATGGATGTGCCCATTTTGGGGCGTCTTCTGTTGATACTGTAAAACGTTGACCTTGCATTAATGCAATCAAGTCTGCTTTTACATCATATATATCAACTTCGCGGTTACGACGTGCCCAATGTTTTGGCGATGTATTGCCAGTACGTACAATACAAACAGATGTATGTTGTTGTGTTGGTTCATCACCATCAAACACTGTTCCCAGTTCAAACAAATTCAAATCAGAATATCCGCGTTTTTCGTTATTAGATATAGCATACAACAATCCAAACAACAATCCGTTTCGCATTGTGTCATAATCTGCTGTGATTGGATTTGCAATTTTTATATTTTGTTTATCTGACAACATTTGTTCAATGGCCAAATTTCCAAAACCAAATGAACGACATTCATTTAATCCACGTGATGCCAATAACGTCTTGATATTCATATCATGCATTTCATGATGACTTTTATCACCGTGTGTATGATTTGCGGCAGTTGCAACTTTGTCATAACCATATATACGTAACAAATCTGCAACAATTGTTTCTGGAATATTTACATCAACACGTGATGTGTGTGGTGTAACAATCCAATCAGATTCAGAATCATCAATCGTATATCCCAGCGCAACCAAGATATCATGTTGAATATTTGCATCTATATCAACCCCTGTCTTTTTCAAGAAATAAGATGGATTATATTTAATCTGAATATTTGGTGCATTGTCTGTGCCGGCTGCAAACGTACCAACAATTTTACCGCCACACGCAGACATAATAATATCAGCCGCACGCATTGCTGCAATACCTGTTATTGTTGGGTCAATTCCACGTTCATATCTGTACGAAGAATCAGTTGATATACCCAATCTTTTTGCAGTTTTGCGAACAGATACAGAATCAAAATATGCAGATTCCAGTATGATATTTTTTGTATTTTCTGTAAAAGAACCACGTTTACCACCAACAACACCGGCCAGTGCCAAAATACCAGACGCGTCTGCAATTACCATATCAGTATCCAGCAATTCGTGTTCATTATCGAACAAGTCTGTGAATTTTTCACCTGTTTTTGCCATACGTACAATAATATCGCCATTTATTTGATCTGCATCAAAACAATGCATTGGCTGTGCCATGTCATAACAGATATAGTTTGTTGCATCTACAGGTGCATTTTTTGGATTTATACCAATCGCAGCCAATCTGGATGCAATTTCTTTGCTGCTTTTATTTACAGTAATACCATGAATTTCAACCAGTTTATACGAACCGCATTTATCTGTATTTAATACAACCTTGCGATTGCCAGATATGTTTTCAAACGGTTTATCAGATGGGGTGATATATGTACCCAAGCCTGCTGCTGATAAATCACGTGCAATACCACGAACAGATAAATAATCCGGTCTGTTTGGTGTAATACCTGCATCAAAAACTGTCTTGGATTCAATAACTGATGAACCAACAACAGTATCTTCTGGTAATTCAATAATACCACTGTGATCATCATTAATTCCCAGTTCCTTGCCAGAACACATCATGCCGTCTGATAATACGCCACGTAATTTTCCAGACTGAATTTCATGTCCACCAATAACACAGCCAGGAATTGCCAACGCAGATATTAAACCAACACGTGCGTTTGGTGCACCACATACAACCTGACGCAGGGTCGAAGTCCCATCATCAACCTGCAAAACATGTAAATGATCACTGTTTTCATGTGGCTTGCATTCAACAATACGTGCCGCAATCGGTGATATTGGCGATTGCATATCTTCTACTTCCAGTCCAATACGGGTCAACGTATCAGATACAGTTTGTTCATCTGCATCGGTATTTAAATAATCTTTTAACCAATCATAAGTCCATTTCATAATCTATACCCCCGTCTTAGAATCCAGCCGACTTTAACCAACGAACGTCGTTATTATATAAATCACGCAAGTCTGGCAAATTATATTTCAACATTGCCAATCTGTCCCAACCAAAGCCAAATGCAAATCCTTGATATTCTTCTGGATTAACACCACAACTGCGTAATACATTTGGATGAACCATACCAGCACCCATCAATTCCAACCATTTGTCATTTTTCCACTTCATATCAATTTCAATACTTGGGTCTGTAAAAGGAAAGAAAGATGGACGGATACGTAGTTCTATGTTTTCAATTCCAAAGAATTTAGATAAAAACGCACGAACATCTGCCAATAAATCTGACATTGTTATATTTTTATCTATATACAAACCTTCGATTTGACCAAACATAGGACCATGTGTTGCATCCCATTCTTTACGATATGTTGATCCAACACCAAACATTTTAATTGGCACACCATCTGTTTCCATTGCACGAATTTGAATCGCAGATGTTTGTGTACGTAACACATTACCGTTTTCAAGAAAGAAACTGTCTTGCATATCACGGGCAGGGTGATGCATTGGTGTATTTAATGCAGTAAAGTTATGCCAATCATCTTCGATTTCTGGACCAGTGTACATTTTATATCCAAAAGATTCCAAAATTTCTGCAATTTCTGACAGCGATTGTGTCAATGGATGTAATGTGCCACGATTTTCTGGTTCTGGATTTAATGACATATCCAATTTCTGTTTTTGCAAACCAGCCATCAAAACTGCATTTTCAATTTCTGATTGGCGTGTTTTAAACAGTTCACGTAATGTCTGATTTTCCAGATTTAATGCCGCACGTGCATCATTATCCAGATTTTTCATATCTTTTAAACGTGCCGTCATTGTACCATTTTTACCAAATGTTTCTGTGTACAAGACTTGTAATTCTTCCAGTGTATTTATATTTTTTATTTTTTCTTGCATAACTTTTACCTTAAACTAAATCGCTTTAAAAACAAAAGCCGTCATCTGACGGCTTTTATTATTACAAAAGATATACCTGCCGACAAGGTATTATTTAGATTCGGCAGAAATAAATCGTTTTGCTGTATCAACCAATTTGGTGAAGTTTGCATCGCCTGCATATGCCATTTCGGCCAGAACCTTGCGGTCCAGTGCAACGCCTGCTTTCTTTAAACCATTCATGAATTGGCTGTAAGTCATACCATTTGCACGTACAGCTGCATTGATACGAACAATCCACAAACCACGAAATTCACGTTTTTTAACGCGACGATCGCGATATGCATACTGTCCTGCTTTTTCTGTTTTTTCACGTGCTGCACGATATGTTGAATGATGACGGCCCAAATAACCTTTGGCACGCGCCAAAATCTTGTTATGTTTTTGTTTAACGGTTGTTCCGCGTTTTACTCTTGCCATGACTGTACCCCCTTATTATTTCAAACCATATGGGGCCAGGATTTTTGCCTGTCCAACCATGTTATCGTTCAAATACTGTGGTTTTGCACCTGCTTTGTTTGCACGAGCAGATTTTTTACGCAACAGTTTCTTATGAGAGTTACGTGCAACACGGATTTTACCAGTTGCAGTCATAGACGCACGCTTTTTCAAGTATGACTTTGTCTTTAATTTTGGCATTTTATATCCTCTTATTTAGATGTTTTTATGTGTCTGATGGCAATGCCTTGCCATTTCGACCGACATTATTTTGGCATAAATTATGGAAAAATCAAGTTTTTATTGAATATCTGTTTTTTTAGGGTTAAAGTTAGGAAATAAATGAGCCAGACAAAAATATCTTCCAAAATATACCCTTTGATAAAGGCAGTTGCATCTGCTGCTGTTTTGCCTGTGCTGTTTATCTATGTTATGATTGCAAAGCCAGATTATAAACTGATGAACGCAATGTCGCATGTTGTTGTACCTGTGGCACAATGGGTGGGTGATGTAATTACGTGGCCTGTTCGTATTGTTGGGGGGGCGTTTGATAATATTGTTAAAATTTCAAGTTTACGTTCTGAAAATGAAGAATTGCGTGCACGTCTGGACGAAGCGTTGGCAAACAAGACTGTTTGCGATATTGCAATAACAGAAAACAATAAATTAAAACGTGAATTAAGTATTATTTCTTCGCAACCACGTGATTCTATTATTGCTGATGTTATTCATGATAATAATGTTATGGGGCATAATACATTTATTATAAACCGTGGTGCATCTGATAATCTGGAACCAGGTATGGTTGTCACAACAATGGATTTACAACTGGCAGGTATTGTTATTGATGTTGCTGTAAATTTTGCACGTGTACGTGCATTAACTGATGCAGACACAAATATTGCTGTCCGTATTGTTGGGTCCGAAGTTTATGGGTTTATGACAGGAAACGGTTCAAAATATCCAACAATGGGATTCTTTAGCGACCCAGAATTTCAGCCTACAAACGGTTTAAAGTTGGTAACAAGTAATATTTCTGGGATAATACCAAATGGTATTTATGTTGGTGAACTGATTGATGAAACAGATGTAAAAATCACACCACCATCAAAACTGTCACGCGTTATGGTATTAAAGTTTGATACACAGAAAAACGAATATAAATGAAAACAAATTTGATTCATTTTTTACGGATTTCTTTCCCATTTTTATTAACAGTGGCACTGTGGCGACTGTCTGGTAATTTTTGGAATCCTGCTGGTATTTTGGCAATAATTCCTATATTTTTTTGTTCTTTTGTTAAGCCAACAGATTGGTTTCCTTTGTTTTCTGTATTTATGTGTTTTGTAATTGATTATAAATTTGAAACGGTCTGTTTTTGGTTGGCAATATATTGTCTGTTCTATGCGATAAACTGTTTTCAAAACTTTATTGATATTCAACGTATGGAAGCAAACGGTTTACCTGCGTTTTCCGTATTTTTCGGCATAACAATTCTAATCCAAGTGTTTACAAATTTTACATTTATGACATTACTTAATGGAATATGGATTTGGATTTTGACATTTATCTTATACATACCAATAACAACACTGATAAAAAGGGTGCAAAATGATTGATAAAGAAGTTTCTCGCACCTTTGACAGACGCAGTGCATTATTTTTAACTGGTGGTGCTGTACTTACATCTGTATTAGTATTGCGTATGTTGCAAATGCAGTTGTTTAGTTATCAAGAATATAAAAAGAAAAGTGAAAGTAATTCTTTTCGTATTCAAATAAACATACCTGAACGTGGTCAGATTTTATCACGAAATAATACACCAATATCACGTGATATCCCAACATATCGTATTTATATAATTCCAGAAGAATCAAATGATATTGATAATCTGATTAAGATAGTCGAAACAGATTTAAATCTGAAAAAGAAAAAAGTTGAAAAAATTCGGGCAAAAATAAAAAAGCAGATGAAATTCCAACCTGTTTTAGTCAGTGAAAATTCTGATTGGAAGACGCTTGCAAAATTGCAGGCAAAAAATCTGGCTGGGTTGCACGTTGAAAGTGGATATACACGTATGTACGAACTGGGACCTGCTGGGGCACAAATTTTTGGATACGTTGGTGAACCTGCAAAACCTGTGGCAAATGCACCTTTTTTAACAACCGGTATAACAGGACTGGAAAAGAAATTTGATGGGAATATGAAAGGACAGACCGGCCAAACAGTTATGATTACAAATGCTGTGGGCCGCATCACAGGCGAAGATAAATCACAATATATCGCACCAACAACTGGTGGAAATATAAAAACTACTATTAACGATAATATTCAACGCGTAATGTATGATGCGTTAACACAATATCGTTCTGGGTGTGGTGTTGTTCTGGATATTGAAACAGGTGATATTTTATCTATGGTTTCAACCCCAAGTTTTGATCCTAATGTATTTAAACAAGATGACGGCGAAGAATATATAAATAATTTACGCAAAGATATTGCAAAACCTTTTATGAACAAAGCAATCGAAGGTTTATATCCCCCAGGTTCTACATTTAAAATTGTTGTCGCATTGGCTGGACTGGAATCTGGTGCAATAACACCAAAAGAAAAAATATTCTGTCCAGGTTACTGGGATTATGGCGACCGCAGATATCACTGCTGGGAACACAAAGGTCATGGCAAAGTTGATTTGGCTGGTGCCTTGAAACATTCTTGCGATATTTATTTCTATCAAATTGCATTACGTATCGGTATTGATGCAATAAAAAAAATGGCGATTAAACTGGGGCTGACTGAAAAATATATGGATGATATTTTATCACGTGAAATGGCTGGTGTTATGCCTGACAGATATTGGAAGGAAAAAAATATCGGATACAGATGGGTTCATGGTGATACAATTATTTCTGGTATCGGTCAGGGATTTATTCTGACTAATTGTCTGCAATTGGCTGTTATGATGGCACGAACATCTTCGAACAAGGTTGTTATACCACGACTGATTGATAATGGTGTAATACCACAGTTTGATAATCTGGGACTGCAACAAAAAAATATTAAATTCGTACAACAAGGTTTAGAAGAAGTTCTTAAAAAAGGTGGAACAGCGTCTGGCAGTGCAATAAATGTTAACGGTAAACGTATGGGTGGAAAAACTGGAACTTCACAGGTTCGCAGTATTTCAAAAAAAGAACGTGAAAAAGGTGTTTTGACAAACGAACAATTAAAATGGAGTATGCGAAACCACGGCTTATTCGTTGGATATGCACCAACTGATAAACCAAAATATGTTGTTTGTGTTATTACAGAACACGTCGGTTCCAGTACCCCAGCCGCCAGAACAGCATCAAAAGTAATGAAGGAATTATTAAAATAAAATGGCCAGACAAACACGTGTTTCAAATGCAAATATGATGACATTACCAGAAAAACTGGGACGTTTTTCATGGGGTTTGTTTGTACCAATGTGTATGGTTTTAACAATATCTATTGTTGTTCTGTATTCTGCAGGTGGGGGTAATTGGCGACCATTTGCATTATCACAATTGATGAAGATTTTACTGGCATTTGGTGTATTTTTTGTCGCTGCATTTACAAATATAAAGACGTGGATTAAATCTGCTTATTTAATTTATGCAATTGCATTAATTATGATTGTATTGGTGACATTTGTTGGTCATACAGGTATGGGTGCACAAAGATGGTTAAACCTGGGATTTATTCATATACAGCCATCAGAATTAATAAAAATTGCACTGGTATTGGCACTGGCACGATATTTTGCATGGTTTAATTCTGTTGAACTGGGACAATTACGAAATTATATTGCACCAATTATGATGCTGCTTGTCCCGTTTGGTTTGATTGTTGCACAACCTGATTTGGGTACAGCATTATCACTGGGCATGATTACGGTTGGTATTTTTTACATTGTTGGTGCAAATAAAAAATGGTTTGTTATTGCTGCGATACTGGGGTTAATGGCGGCACCTGTGGTATGGTTTGGTGGACTGCATGATTATCAACGTGGCAGAATTATAACATTTTTAAATCCAGAAAGTGATATTCATGGGGCAGGTTATCAGATTAATCAGGCAAAAATTGCGTTCGGCAGTGGCGGTATGACCGGCAAAGGATATATGAAAGGTTCACAATCACAACAATCTTTCTTGCCAGAAAAACAGACTGATTTTATATTCACTATGCTGGGTGAAGAATTTGGATTTATTGGGGCTTTTGGACTGTTATTAATATATACTTGGATTATTATTTTACTGTTTTGGGCCGCAAAAATGTGCAGAAATCGATTTGGACAATTAATCTGTTTTGGTTTTATGTTGAACTTTTTTGTTTATTACTTTATAAATATCTCTATGGTTTTGGGTTTACTGCCAACAGTTGGTGTACCGTTGCCGTTAATGTCTTTTGGTGGCAGCAGTTTATTATCACTGATGTTTGGGTTCGGTTTATGCCAAAACGCATATATTCACAAAGATCAACAGTTATCTGCCAAAGGAAGTTAAGGTTATGAATTTACTTATCGTGGAATCACCATCAAAAGCAAAAACAATAGAAAAATATCTGGGCAGCGGATGGCGTGTTATCGCATCAGTTGGTCATGTTCGTGATTTGGTTCCAGAAAATGGCAGTGTTGATACAAATAATAACTTTGCAATGAAATGGCAAATTATGCCTGGTAAAGAAAAACAAATAAAACTGATTACAGATGAATTAAAAAAAGCAGATGCAGTATATCTGGCAAGCGACCCTGACCGCGAAGGGGAAGCAATTGCATGGCATTTGCTGGATATTTTAAAAAATAAAAAACTGTTAAAAGATAAAAAAGTTTATCGTGTGGCTTTTCATGAAATTACAAAAAAAGCTGTACAGGCTGCTATTGAAAACCCACGTGAAATTGATAATAACTTGGTTGATGCATATCTGGTCAGACGTGCATTAGATTATTTGATTGGATTTGGTATTTCACCATTATTATGGCGTAGAAATCTTGGAAAATCCGCTGGTCGTGTTCAATCTGTGGCTGTAAAACTGGTGGTTGATCGTGAAAAAGAAATTGAATCTTTTGTTCCAGTTGAATATTGGAGTTTAGATGCAAATTGCAACGTTAAAGACAATAATTTTAATGCGATGTTATCTAAATTCGATGGCAAAAAAATTGAAAAAATGACCATTGAAAATAAAAATCAAATTGATGAAATTTTATCTGCAATTGGACAACCTGTAATAAATGCGTCTGTTGTAAGTATTGACAAGAAAAAAACAACACGTAAACCTGCGGCACCATTTACAACATCAACACTGCAACAGGAAGCAGCCAGAAAATTATACTTTGCATCAAAACGCACGATGAGTGCTGCACAAAAATTATATGAACAAGGTTTAATTACATATATGCGTACTGACGCAACTAATTTAAATGCAGATGCTGTTAATGAAATTCGTGGATTTATCGAACGCGAATATGGAAATAATTTTGTTCCAAATAAACCTAATATTTATGTAACAAAATCTAAAAATGCCCAAGAAGCACACGAAGCAATTCGTCCAACACATTTTGAAAAACCTGCATCAGGATTATCTGGGGACGAAGCAAAATTATATGATTTAATTTGGAAACGTACTATTGCATGTCAAATGTGTAATGCTGAATTTGATTCAGTTGCTGCTGATATTGAAACAGAAAATAAAAAAGCATTATTCCATGCAACTGGTTCTACACGTACGTTTGACGGATTTATGAAGGTTTATACCGAAGATAAAGATGATGAAGACGATAATAAAGAATCTAAATTACCTGTATTAAATATTGGTGATAATGTACAAATTACTGAACTGTTACCAGAACAACATTTTACCCAGGCACCACCAAGATATACCGAAGCATCATTGGTTAAAAAACTGGAAGAATTGGGTATCGGTCGTCCATCAACATACGCAACAATTATGTCAACAATTGTAGATAGAAATTATGTTGAACAAGATAAACAACGCAGATTCCATCCAACAAGTGGTGGTTGGGTTATCGCATCATATTTATCAAAATATTTTACAGATTTGGTTAATGTTAACTTTACAGCAAAAACCGAAGATACATTGGACGATGTTTCAAATGGTAAAACAGATAAAATTGATGCTTTGAACGCTTTCTGGAATCCAACAAGTAATATGATTGATGGGGCCAGAACTGTTAAAACCAGCGATATTATTGATGAAATAAATTCATTTATGAATAAGCATTTATTCCCAGACGGTAACGATATTTGTCCAGATTGTGGTGGTAAATTAGGTATAAAATTATCTAAATTTGGACCATTTATTGGTTGTGAAAAATATCCAACTTGTAAATATACAAAACAATTAAATAAAAACGATAAAGTCGTGATAGATACAGAATCTGCCGTACAGACAAAATCTGGTAATGTTGATTTGGGTGACGGTATTGAATTCAAAGTTGGTAAATTTGGACCGTATGTAACAGATGGTGTAAAAAATGTTTCTGCAAAACAATATACCGCAGATACAATCACACTGGAAATTGCACGTGAACTGTTATCTAATATTGTAAAAAAAGCAGAACCTGTAAAAATTGGTGAAAACCCAGAAACAAAAAAGATGATTTTCTTTTATCCAACTGGGCGTTATGGGGCATATATATCTTCTAATCGTGTAAATGTTTCTGTACGTGAAATGCCTGATTTGGATACAGCAATTAAACTGATAAATAACAAGGCAAATAAAAAATAATGGCAAAGTTTGATAATAATTTTACCGATGAATTACGTGCCAGATTATCAATCGTTGATGTTGTTGGTCGTCGTGTGCCGCTGACGAAAAAAGGTCAAAATTATTGGGGATGTTGCCCGTTTCATAATGAAAAAACACCCAGTTTTTCTGTAAACGAAGAAAAAGGTTTTTATCATTGTTTTGGTTGTGGTGAACATGGTGATATCATATCGTTCACAATGAAATCTAATAATATGGAATTTATTCCTGCTATTACAGAACTGGCAAACATGGCAGGTATGAAAATGCCTGACTTTAAACCAAAAAATCCAGATATTGCAAAACGTGAAGAATCTTTGTTTGATATCTGTGAAAAAGCAGCTGAAACATATTGTGAAAAATTATTTACTGCTGATGGTGCACATGCATTGGAATATGTACGTAAACGTGGATTTACAGATGATATGATTAAAAAATATCGTATCGGTTATGCACCTAAAAATAATATAATTGCAAACAAATATGCAAATTCAAAATATCTGATTGATTCTGGTTTATGTCGTCGTGGCGATTATGGTATGTATGACTTTTTCCGTGATAAATTAATGTTTCCTATATTTAATACAAATGGAAAAATTGTTGCTTTTTCTGGTCGTTCATTAGATGGCAGTGAACCAAAATATATAAATACATCTGATACAGATATTTTCCACAAAAGAAAAACTGTATTTGGTTTAAACTTTGCACGTGATGCAATTCATCGTGCAAATCGCAGTATTATTGTCGAAGGACAAATTGACGCGATAAAAATGCAAACAGGTGGGTTTCCTGAAACTGTTGCACCACTTGGTACCGCATTAACCGAAGATCATATTGCATTACTTTGTAAATCAAACAGAAATATTGTTTTTTGTTTTGATGGCGATGGTGCTGGATTAAAGGCCGCTGCACGTGCATGTGATATTATTATGCCATTTTTACGTGATACATCTGATGTAAAATTTGCATTTGTAACAGGCGGTAAAGACCCTGATGAAATATTAAAAACAAGTGGCGAATCTGCAATGCGTAAGATTATTGATGATGCAGTACCATTGGTTGATTTTTTATGGGAAATTACAAATAAAAACTTTTTAACAAATACACCTGGCGGACGCAGTCAGGCAGAAAAATTTCTTAAAAAAGAATTAGAAAAAATCACAGATTCTGAATTAAAATCGGAATATGAAAAAGAATATAATAATCGTAAATTTAATTCTTGGCATTGCTGGAAACGCAAGGATTCTGCTGTACAGATAAAATTACCTGATATTGATTTAATTACAAAAAATACATTAATTTATATTGTAAATACATATACTGATTTGGCTGAACAATACCTTGATTTTTTAACAACATTAAATATTGATTTTGATGGTACTGCACCTGAATTAAATTTAAATAAAACAGCAGCCGAAAAATATATTGTTTCTTTAAAATTACAAAGATATGTAACAAAACTTAATTTAACAAAAAAAGAATTAACAAATAAATTATTATCAGGCGATGAAAGTGTGCGTGATGAAATATCAAAAATAGATTCAGATATTAAATCTGCAACAGAAAAATTAGAAAAATTAATCAGTTTATAAAATATAAAAAATACCGGCTTTTTTTAACATTTTTATTAAAAAGGCCGGTATTTTTATTTATTAATTATTAAACAAGAAATGACATATATCGCCATTTTGCATTATATAATCACGACCAACCAGTCGCATTTTTCCTGCTTCTTTGACTGCAACTTCGCCACCCAATGATATAAAATCAGATGGACTAATTACTTCGGCACGGATAAATCCACGTTCAAAATCAGTATGAATTTTTCCAGCGGCCTGGGGTGCTGTCATACCAACTGTGATTGTCCATGCGTGTGCTTCTTTTGGTCCGATTGTATAATATGTTTGCAAGCCCAGTGTTTTATAACCTGTTTTTATAACTTGGTCCAAACCTGATTCTGATAATCCTAAATCATCTAAAAACATTTTACGTTCATCTGGGTTAATAATTTGTGAAATTTCCATTTCTATTTTTGATGATATAACCAAAACATCTGCAATATCACCAAACTTTTGTTTAACCATATCAGAATATTTATTACCAGATGCCGCAGATGCTTCTTCGACATTACATACATAAATAACCGGTTTTGATGTTAATAAATTAAATGGTGATGAATCAACAGAACCATTACGTGCTGGTATTGAATTTTCAAGATTCTTTTTAATTTCTGTCGCATCTGCCAGCAATTTTATCGCTTCTTTGTCCAGACCACGTGCCTTTTTTTCCAGATTTTTTATCTGTTTATCAATACTTTCAAGGTCAGCCAACATTAATTCTGTTTCAATTGTTTCAATATCACCCAATGGATCAATACGACCATTTACATGAACAATATCATCATTTTCAAAACATCTGACAACATGGATAATTGCATCCGTTGATAAAATATTACCAAGGAATTTATTCCCAAGTCCTTCGCCACTGGATGCCCCTTTGACCAGACCTGCAATATCAACAATTTCCAGTTGTGTTGGTATTATTTTTTGAGAACCCGCAACACGTGCCAATTCATGTAATGTTGCGTCTGGTACAACAACACGACCAGTATTTGGTTCGATTGTACAAAACGGATAATTCTGTGCATCCGCGGCCGCACTTTGTGTCAAAGCATTAAATAATGTAGATTTACCAACATTTGGCAGACCTACAATTCCACAATTGAATCCCATATTAAAATCCTTTATAATGCGAATAATATGTCATACATGTGGAACGAATTCAACATAAAAACTTTTCCAGCGGAAACAATTGTTTACCGCGATGGCGAATATTGCCCAGATTTATCAACACTGGAAAATAAACCTGTTGATAAAAAATACAATTTACCTGTTCATATTATATATGTTGGTGAAATTACCGGAAATTGCCGGCTGGATATTGAACAACTGGCAGAAAACCAAGATGTTATATTAACAGTAAAAATTAATAATAAAACACCGGCTTTTTTTAACATTTTTATTAAAAATGCCGGCAAAAATTCGAAAATAACAGGTAATGTATTTATTGAAAATTATTCTGAATTAACATACAACTGTGATGCAAATCATATATCTTCTGATACAGATATTTTTATAAAGAATAAGATTTGGGCCGGTAAAAATTCAAAATCTGTTTTGTCTGGTATTGCACAAATAAATAAAAAATGTGAAAACTGTGGTTCTGATTTATCTTTTACCGCAATGACAGAGCAGGGGGCAAAAATCGATTTTATGCCGGCACAAAAAATATATTCAATTCCAAAACAAGCAGATCACAGTGCCAGTATTTTTGAACCAACAGATTCACAAATACAATATCTGCGTCAATCAGGACTGGGTATACTGGAAATAAAAGATGTTACAAAAGAAGCATTTTTAAACGAAGAATAAAAAAAACCGCCAATCGGCGGATTTTTTATTTTTTCTTAAAGCCCTGTTTCGCTTTGAATTTAGGATTTGCAGGGTCAATCAAGATAACTTGTTTACCACGGCGAATTTGTTTTACATTACCGCGTTTCTTCCAAGCCTTTAATGAACTTAAAAATTTCATGTCGTTATCCTTTTTACAAGGCGATTATAAACATATTTTTCTAAAAATCAAATAATATTATTAATAGTAGTTGTTTTTGTAGGGCCTGTTAAATGTGTTGAAAACTGTTTTTCACTTTTTTTTAACAGTTTTTTAACAAAAAAATCCAAGTTTTCTGCGTGTTTTATAAAAATTGTTAAAAATTCCCCTTGTTTAATTAACAGTTGAAAAAATAGCAGTTTTTAACGTTTTTAACAATTTTTGTTAAGTGATTTTTCTGCTTGTTGAAAATTGTTGAAATTGTTATAATTCAAATACCCAGGGAGAGATAATGAAACAGCAAGTATTAAAAGCATTGGCAAATCCTGCACTTATATTTTATGTGCCGTATTCATTAGCGGTAATTAATTTTGTTGTGCAATTCATTGCTTTTATTGTGATTTTTACAGTTCGATTAATTGTTACAGGTAATGATACAAATCCATTGTTTTTTATGGCAACTGTTGCAATTGTACATTCTATTATCGCTGTGTTTTCAAAACGTGATCCGCAACTGGGGCAGATTGTATCTGCAAAATTAAATTTATTTTCAAAAAAAATACCTAGGAAATTAGCAGCATGATGAATATAAAGGATTTTTTTGATTATTTTGCTGGCAGTGGTTTTCCAATAACATTAACTGTAATGGTTATGTCGGTGATTTTTGTATTTATTGTTTTGATGATATATATACCAACATTGGGACGTAAGGTTTTTCCACGGTTTGGATATGCAAAATATGCTGCATATTTGCCTTTTAATACAGTATATAACGATAATACAATGTCGTTGACAGATGGCAGTTTTATTCGTGTTTATCATGTAAAAGGTTTGCAGACCAGTATGCAAGATGAGAAAACCAAAGAAAAATTCTTGGATTTACGTACGCAATTATATAATCAAATTCGTGATCCAAATGTTGTTATGCGTTTTTATACAGTTCGTGATGCAGTAGAAGAAAATACAGATTATGAATTTCATCAGTCAACCCTGCAAAAAATTTATAATAAATGGCGTGGTCAGGGATTAAAAATATTTTTAAATAATTATTATATTGTTTTATCTGTTGCTGGAAATGATGCACATACAAAATTAAATCAATACAGTAATTATTTAGAGTCGATATTAGCGGCTTATAAACCAACAGTGTTAAAAAATAATTCACGTGATAATATGGCACGATTTTTTGGCAGAATATTGTCACCAATATCAAAGCCAGAACCAAAATTTGCAGATAATAATATCGCAAGTCTTGTAACTGTTGATGATGTTGAATTTTTAAAAAATGGTTTAGTCAGATATGTCAGTGGTGGAAACCAATCCTTTGCTGCGTTAGTGTCTTTTAAAATATCACCTGATTATCTGGATGAAGAATTTTTTGATACTGTTTCAACTATTCAAACAGAAATGATTTGTATGAATGCATTTCAAATTATGGGAAATTCCCAAGTTGAAACAACTATTAAACAAAAGTTATCTACTGCAGACGAAAAACAAACATCCACTGAAGAACAGATTTTACAAGCAGAATCTGTGATGGATGAAAATGTTTCTGGTAATCAAACATTAGTTAATTATTATCCTTTGTTTGTTATTTTTGGTGCAACACAACAAGATTTAGAAAAATCAATTGATGAATTTAAAAAGATTGCTGCATCATTTGGTATTTCACCAATTGTTGAAACATATGCATCACAAGTTTCTTGGTTTACACAAATACCTGGATTTGATGTTTTCCCACGCAGTTTTAAATTATTATCACGTGCTGCGGCGATTACTATCCCAATGTCAACACAGCCACGTGGTGTTGAAAATTCTGATTGGGGTAAGGGACCATTGGTTGTTTTTCCAACAGCCCAGGGTACACCATATCAATTCCAATTCCATGTTTCTGATAAACCTGCTGCGGTGGCACATACATTAACAATTGGTCCAACAGGTGGTGGTAAAACAACTTTGTTCTCGTTCTTGATTGCACAAAGTTTACGTCATCCAAAATTAAAAGCATTTTTCTTTGATAGAAACAAGGGTGCAGAAATATTTACGTTGGCCAGTGGTGGTAAATATATCACAATGCAAGGTAAAGAAAAAAATACAGCAAATAATAAAGTTGAACAGTCGTTTTTAACACATTTAAATCCATTAAAAATGCCTGATACTGTTGCTAATCGTGCTTTTTTACGCAGATGGTTTGCAATTATTTCTGGGCAAACAGATAATGTTTCCGCTGATGAAATTGCACGTGCTGTGTCTGTAAATTTTGATTATTTGTCTGATAATGATAGATTGTTGAAGAATTTATGGGAAAGTTGTTTTTCTTCATCTGGAAATATGCGTCCTGCGTTAAAAAAGTGGATTGATCCATTACAGTATGGTGATATATTTAATGAAACATCTGATACGCTTGATTTACAATCTAGATTAACGACATTTGATTTTACAGAAATTCTGCAAGATGAAGTTTTATCTCCGGCTGTGATATCGTATATTTTACACAGAATTAATAATATAACTGTATCTGGTGGTAACCCATCATTGATTATGATTGACGAAACTGCACCAATGCTTGAAAACAAGATGTTCCGTGATAATTTTATTGCTGGTTTACAAGAAGGAAGAAAAAATCGTCAAGCATATATGGCTGCATTCCAACGTGCAAATGTTCTGGATAAATTAGGAATAGGGGATGTTGTTCGTGGCCAAGCACAGACTGTTTTGTTCTTCCGTAATCCTGCGGCTGATGCAAATGATTATCAACATTGGAATTTAAATCCGCTTGAAATGGCATTTATTCAGGGTAAAGCATATCCAAACCTGAAACGTGCGTTGTTATTATCAAGACCTGTGACAGGTGAATCTGTGATATTAAATACAGAACTTGGTGGATTGGGTAATTTGTTAAGATTATTTGAATCTGGGCGTTCATCTGTATTATTAGCCGAAGAATTATATAAAATGTATGGTAATAATTTTGTAGATGAATATCTTAAAAAACAAGGATCTATGGAATAACTGTGAATAAGATATTTGTTCTATTTTTATCTTTGTTTTATATGGGGCAGTTGTGGGCAGATGATTGTTTAGTTTATAAAAATATGCCGCGTGTCTTTATAGAAGAACCAGATAATACAACATATATTGTTCAGCCAAATAAAAATATGGATTTATGGCACGGTAACGTAGTTGCAACATTGGTTGATAATTATGATATTATTACAGATGTAAAACCTGTTAATGATGGGTATTGTGTAGTTTTAAAAACAGTAAAAAGTATTTTTGGTTATAATGATTTTCTTGTAAATATTGATATCAGACATACGCCTGATACATGTGCGTATAATACAATATTGGCACATGAAAAAAAACATATTAAACAGTATTTATCTGTGATAAATGACTTTAAAAAAGAATTACAACAATCTATATTTAACGCATCAGATTCAATAATGCCGATATTTGTAAAAAATAAATCTGATGTGTCGTTGGCTGTTGATAAAATGAATCAAGAATTACAATCACACCCAGATTTAATTATAATAAAACAAAAAATCAAGGCTGCAGAAGAAATAAGAAATAAAAAAGTAGATCAAAATAATAATAAATCCGAATTAGAAAAATGTTTTAATTAAATAAAGGGTTTTTTATTAAAATATGTAACGCATGCCAACTGAAAATTCAGACATTGTATCAATTAATTTATTGTTTATTGGTGTGTAATGATATTGAAATAATCCAGATACTTTGTTCCCAGGAAATGTGTACATAACACCAATTCCAAATCTGGTTGTGACATCGTTTTCTTTTGATTTTTCTTGTTCATTTATTAAACCAATACATTCGTATTTATTATAAGTTATATAATTTGCGACACCAAATGATGTGAAAAAATCAAAATTCTTTGATATTGGGTAATAACCAAGAATATCAAATCCAAATGTTTGATAATAAAATTCATGATTTTGTGCCTGAGATTCTGATATATATTCTAAATCATTTGTAGAAGACTGTGAAAAAAACAATTCAATGCCGAAATTATATCCTATTTTTGCCCCAGCATTTGCAGTTACAGAATAATAAACATCATCTAAATCAGTTTTATATGTGTAATTTGCAATATTAAAACCAAAATCAACCCCAATATATGGCTTAAAGTTATTGTTTGTGTAAATACCAGCAAATGTATTTGTTGAAAAAAACAGCAAAAATATAATAAATAATTTTTTCATAAT
>JAZRGB010000011.1:0-27166 GCA_045643965.1 Candidatus Enterousia sp.
ACTTTTTTTGCAACTGGTTTTTTAGCAGCTACTTTTTTTGCTGCTGGTTTTTTTGCAACAACTTTTTTTGCTGCTGGTTTTGCAGTTGCTTTTTTTGCTGCTGGTTTTGCAACAGTTTTTTTTGCTGCTGGTTTTGCAGCGGCTTTTTTTGCAACTGGTTTTGCAACAGGTTTTGCTGCTGGTTTTGCTGCTTTTCTTTTAAACAAGAATGCCATTCTTCTCTCCTATATTTTTTGAAGATAGAACAAATTTTTTTGTTCTTACTTTATATTTTATCTGAAATATATTTTTTAGTAAAGAAGAAAGTGATATTTTTTCTTATGAATATAATTTTTTAAATCCATTTTCTATTTTTCTGATGTATTCAACATCATTATCACGCCAGTATTTTGGATCACGCATCATACGTCGCAAATCAGAATCTGTTAAATTTTGTGTTTCATTTTTATCTGTTTTTACATCAGGTTCCATTGATTGCATCATCTTGTACACGCTTTGGATTCCCTGGGGTGTAGAACACAGTGCATTAAATGCATCACGTGGTAAAAATCGTTCACCAAATGTATTTATTGCATGTAATGCTTCGTTCATTTTTTCTGTTGTACCAAAAAAATTTTTTAATTCATTTATTGCAACAGATTCATTTTGAACAGAAAATAATTCTGATATTATTGGTGATAAATATTCATTCGCAATATCATAAATTTTTTCAACTTGTGTTTTTGTTAATCCTATTTGTAAAAATTGTTCACTTAATTTTTCATCATCAAACAAATCATTTTTTGGATATTCAGACGCACTTTCTGGAACACCAATTGCACGATTAAATTTTCGTTTAGATTCTTCATCAGAATTTTCATTTGGCACAGATATCATTGTACCAATCTTTTTTTCTAGTTCTGTATATGATTTTATTAAAGATTCTGAATTCAATGTTCCATCTTGGTTTAAAAATTTTTCTGGTATTTTATCCATTAGTTTTTTCCTTTTGTTTCATTTGATTTACGCAAGAAATAAATTCCACCCAATGTAAAAACTGTTTGCAACATCGTGAATATATCTGTATCGCCAACCAAGTATGCTGCCAACGCAGAAAATATCCCTGCTGCAGAAATTATGTATGTGCGATATCCCGACAGATAACCACCTTTGATTATTCGCTTCATATTATGTACCTATAAATAAAACAGCAGACCATCAACATCATCAATATATCCACGTGCGATTGCCCAATCTGGCATTACGTTTGCATGATGAAAGTTGGTTGCACCATGACAACAGTCTGGCAATCCGCCAGACAACATACGTGATGCCACACGAACACACATTTGAAATTTTCTGTCATTTACATTATCTGCAGTATTTAAAATTTTATTTTCATCTGCAAAAATTGTTTTATCAGATATTATATCTGATATATCAACCCCTGTTTTATCAGATAAATTTTTTATCATTGAAGTTAACGCTTCGACAACATGTAATGTTTCTGCACCGGTTTGTTCATATACAACACGTGCGATACGATAAGACAATGTTGCAGACATGTCTGTATTCTTTATTAATTTTAGTTGCATGGTGTGTAACCCTTTGTTGGTAAAAAAATCCCATGCAGAAATGCATGGGAAATAAAAAAACCACACAATCGTGTGGGCATAATTTGTGCTGTTTATGTATTACATATTATCATAAATTCAACTAAAAGTCAAGATATTATTTTAAAAATCGCAGAAATCCGCGGTTTTTACACTGTTATTTCATCACCATAAACCAATAAATATCGTGAACCACGACGCAAAACCAACGCCCCATTTTCATTTATACCAATCAGTTCTGCCATTTCCCCCTGGTACTTTACAGGCTTGTTTATACATGCCGCCAAATCTGTCCATCTGGCACGAACTGCACGAAAGTCAGCACGACGCCACTTATCAATATTCCGCATCAATCTGTTTAATAATTCGTTCATCGGAATTTCAGAATAATTATCCAGTTTTGTTGTTTTATATCTGTCAACTGTTGGATTTGAATTTACATTGATACCAATACCAACAACAACGAATCGCCCAGTATATTCAATCAAGATTCCAGCAATCTTTTTATTATCCACCAAGATATCGTTTGGCCATTTAATGGTTGGATGCACACCAAAGGACGCAATTGTTTCAGATACGGCCACCGCAACAGCATACGACAATCGTGCATCACGTTCTGGGGATTCAAAAATAAAACTGATGTATAAATTCCCATGGTGCGACACCCATGTTCTGCGATAACGACCACGACCAGCAGATTGAGCAGCCGCCAAAACCGCTGTTTTATCTGTTGCACGGCCAGCATTGATTAATTCATGTGCATAATCTTGGGTGCTGGGAATTTTGTCAAAAGATATCAGTTTATAGTTTGCCAATGCTGTACACCCCATTGTTGTTTTGTATAAATTCACGTCCATATGTGCGACGCAACTGATAAATGGCAGTGTCAACAGCATGTGTTGATGCGTCTGGGACATATCCCAATACATCTTTTAATTGTGCTGCTGTCATTCCGCCAGATTTATATAAATATGATAAAATTTGTCCTTGGACATGTGGTAACACAACACGTTTACCAAAAATCTTGGACAATATAACCCCATTATCAGCCGCACTAACCAAAACAGCCTTTAATTCTACAGGGGATAAAATATCAGAAATTTCCAATTCATCAAAATTAATATCGGTTACAGATGGTGCATCCAAAACACATGCACCCAAATCACCCAGTATTTGTCGCCATACAATATCTGATGTATAAATACGAATACCTGATAGCATAACACTATGGTAAATGATAGACGTTAGATTGTCCAACAAAAAAACCATACCAATATTAAATCGGTATGGTTTTGGGGCGAGATTCCCGTTGCACAAACATTTTTATTCACGACCATTATCGGGTGTTTGGTCAATGAATTTAGTAAAATCTTGGATTCTGGCACCCGTAGATGACAAAATTTTAGAAATACTGTTTGTTGACGGCCAACGTGGTTGACCTTCTTTGGACCAACGTTTACTTCTGTTAAAAGTCGTTGGGTCCAGACCACTACATTTTGCCAAACCAGAACAGGACATCCCATGTTCTGTTGCAAACTTTTCTATGGCACGCCAGACATCATCATGTGTCATTTTTTTCTCCCTTCCTTGTATCAAACACTAGCGGTTATTTTTTTCTAATGCATATTGATTTTATTCCAGAATACCGCCAAAAAACAACAAGTACCATTTCCTAGGAATAGACGGAAAACACGAGCAAAAATACATACAAAAAAATTTTTTTGACAAAACACTTGACGAATCGATTTTTGTGTACTATATTCTATTTCGTCAAAGGGATAAAACCCAATGATCAGATGGAAACATCTGTGGGGACCAGAGGTTCAGACTCCCTCCTACATTCTCTCTCCTCTGGACTCTGGGCCCCAAGATTTAGTTTAGAGTGTCCAATTTCTTTTTCTCCTTTCCTTCCTTTCGGGACACTCGGAAATACCGCCGGCGACGGCGGTGTTTTTTTTATTTGCACAAAAAGTATCAATAAGATATTATACCTGGTGATATCAGGTTTTCTGATATTGGGGTGTCGAAACCCTTGAAAACGGCGTTTGACATGGTCGAACGTAAAAAGCTCCAACTGATGGTTGGAGGGCGGTTGAATATATTGAATATGCTGCACTATACCGTTTTATAGTTTCGAACCTCCAACCACTTGAATATTTTCAGTGGTTTTTTCTTTATCTAAAAACATAAAACGAACGCAGGAAGGGACGAACAATTTTGTGTTATCAATGATAGAAAAATTAATAAAAATCTTTCTGCTATTAGTGCTTGCTTTCCCTTCTGCATGGGCAGATGAAACGATATCTGTATGTCCAGAAGGTTTAGTCAATCAACATATTTATACAATAGAAGAAAACAAACTAACGTATGCAAGCCCTGATATATACCTGGCTTCAACCGGTTCACAATATATAAACACAGGAATTGTCCCGACACAAAACACACGTGTTGCATCAAAAATAGAAGTAACAAGCAACAGCCAATTCGACTGGATTTTTGGTGTTATAAATAGAAACACTCATGGAAAACAAAGTTGTTATGGTTTGGCAATAAATCAAAATAAATATTATTCCGAAATATCGGGCAACAATAAAAATTATGGTAACATACTGGCTCGCAATATTACGCATGAATTTGATTTTACTGTTACTGAAATAAAAACACCTGATGGAACATATGCCACTGGTGCAACAACATTAGCACAAACAGAAACGCCAATGTACTTATTCGCCAATCATGCTGGTAATGGGGGCATATACGATCAACGATTTATTGGTCGAATATATTATTTTAAAATCTATGAGGGCGATGAATTAATCCGACACTTTGTTCCTGTTCCAAACGGCATGCAGATTGGCGACTTTATAGTTCCAAGTGACGGCATGTGGGATATAGTTGAACAAAAATTCTATGAAAATATTGGTACTGGTATTTTTATGTATGGCGGAAAAACATGTAGCCCATGCCCTGCACATCAATACTATGAAAACGAAAGTTGCCACGATTGTCCGACTGGATATACAGATGATACAAACATCGGTAAGCTTAGCATATCAGACTGTAAAATACATTGTATTGGTGGATACATTGCAAATAAATATGATTCAAAATGTACAAATGCAGGTGTCGGTTTTTGGGCACCACGCAGCTATATTTCATACGGACAAACCAGCACACCACATAAATGTCCAGAAAACATGACAACTGCTGGATTCGGGGCTGTTGCAGACGAAGCTGATGATTGCGGTCGTGTAATGTGGATTAACAACAAGCCGATATACCTACGAAAAACCAAAAAGACAAAACCTTCTATAAATATAAAACTAAACGACTCAACATATTATGCATCAGCAACACCTGTTGAACAACTTAGCCATATTGTAGACATTACAAATTTAACCAACCAATTATATCTAAAACACGATGATGTAACATACGTTGTTCACGATGATAATATGTATGAACATCACATTATCGAAAATGAAAAAATAAATAATATAGGAACTGATACTTTTCTGTCATCAAACGGTTCACAATACATAAATACAGGCTTTATTCCAACTGCCCAGACCACAATAGAAGCAACAATTATGCAAACCGGACAAAACGGGTATAATTGGTTCTTTGGAAATATTGATAGAGCAACTTTGGGCAAGCAATCATGCTTTGGATTGGCACAATATAATGGATATTTTTATTCAGAAATCAGTGGTGGCAACAAGCAATATATATTGATGACAAAAAACACAAAATATGCAATACGATTTACAGTATCAGGTCTGCATTTAAACGATTCAATAATACCAACAGGTGCAAGCGACACAACATATAAACCAGCATCATTTCCAATATATTTATTCGCAAACAATGCAGGCAACGGCACAACATACGACCAACGCTTTATTGGTCGTATATACGATTTTAAGATTTACGAAACGGGTGAATTAGTTCGACACTTTGTTCCCGTTCTAAAAGGATTGATTATAGGTGACTTTATTATACCCGAAAACGGCATGTGGGATTTGGTTGAACAAAAATTTTACAAAAATTCTGGCACCGGTAGTTTTACATACGGTGCCGACATGTGATATTACATAAAATTCATTGGATTAACGTCGATTTTGACACGAATATTAACAGGCTGTTTTACAGATTCTAACCAATGCAATACAACCGGCTGTAAATTTGCATTACGGGAACCTGCAACCAAGAAACGCATCCGATACCAATTCCTGATTTGATATATCTGGGCAGTTATGGGGCCCATTATCTTGGCACCCTTTAAATTCGGAATCGCATCACGCAGTGCATTACAATACGATTGCAGGACTGATTCACGCTGACCTTCGACAATAACAGCAATTAACTGACCGTATGGGGGCATATTCGCCATTTTGCGTCCCATCATATCTGTTTGCATAAATGAATCACGATTACTTGCACAAATCGCTGTCAGAACTGGATGTTCTGGCTGATACGTTTGCAGTAATACGCGTCCTGCATATTCACCACGACCCGCACGACCGGCCACCTGAAACAATTGTTGGAACGTGTGTTCTGCGGCACGAAAATCAGTACCAAACAGCCCCATATCCGCATCTATAACACCAACCAATGTCAAGTTTGGAAAATGATGCCCCTTGGCCAAGATTTGCGTACCGACGATTATGTCTATTTCGCCCTGCTCTATCTTATTCACCAGACGTTCCAATGATTGGCGTGAAGTTATAATATCGCTGGACACCAAGGCTGTTCGTGCATTTGGAAAGCGGACATTTACTTCTTGTTCTATCTTTTCCAAACCAACGCCACGCATTGACACGTCGCCACCACAATCTGGACACGTCTTTGGCATGGGCATTGTGCGACCGCACATATGGCACAGCAATTTACCAATACGTTTATGATATGTCATGCCAACACTGCATTCTGGGCATACAGATGTCCAACCACACTTTTTACACTGGGTAATTGGGGCAAATCCACGTCTGTTAATAAACAGCATTGCCTGATGTCCGGCAGACAAAGTTTCTGCCAGTGCATCACACAGTGGTTGTGATAAAAATCCTGTTTGTTCTGTTTCGTCCACAGTATATGATTCTGGGCGGTTTTCACGCAAATCAATCGTTGAAATATCTGGCAACTGTGCCCCACCAAATCTGGATGTTAATTTTAATTGCTGATATTTACCCAGATTCACATTTTCCAACGTTTCCGCAGATGGTGTTGCACTGGCTAACACAACTGGTATTCCAGATATCTTGGCACGCAAAATGGCCATATCGCGTGCATGATAATTTCCCATATCTTCTTGCTTGTACGACGTATCGTGTTCTTCATCAATAACAATCAGACCTAAATCCTGCCAAGGCAAAAATAACGCACTGCGTGTACCAACAACCATTTTAATCGTACCATCCAACACACCGTGCCATATTTCACGACGACGGGCAGCGGTTAAATTACTGTGCCAAACAACAGGATTTTCACCAAATCTGTTTTTAAAACGTGACATAAATTGGGCAGTCAATGCAATTTCAGGCATCATCAACAAAACAGAACGTCCCATGCTGTACGCACGCCATGCAGAATCAAAATATACTTGGGTTTTACCACTGCCTGTTATGCCGTCCAATAAGTGGACAGAAAAACCACCCGCCTGAACGGATTGCCCAATCGTATCTGCGGCTGCCTGTTGCTGGTTATTTAATTTAATATTTCCACAGTCGTTATATGTAATCAGCGTTGCGTTTTTTTGCTTTGGTTGTTCCCCAACAGGTATTAATGTTTCGTTCTTTATCATAGAACGCACCACTGCATTACTGACACGTGCGATATTCTGTATATCTGATATCGTCATCGCATCATTATCGTTTGAAGAATACGCATCTGCCACTGCCTGTCTGTTTTGGGTCATACGACATGACACATCGCTGTTATATGCATATAATGGTTCCATACGTGGTGGGCAAAAGGCATCTGGAATATTCACAATCAAACGCAATACCATACCCATCGGTATCAATGTCCATTCAGACATACGACCAATCCACTGCAAGTCAGAAACATTTAATTTATGTGAAAATACAGATGATATGTTTTTTATCTTGGCTGCTGGCAGATTGCTGTCACCAATTCCCCATATAACGCCAATACATGGTCTGTTCATAACATGAACACGTACAAACGTTCCAATATCCGCAGGTTCAGTCAGCCGATAATCATAACCGGCATTTGGTATATTTGCGACCAAGACTTTTACAATCGTACCTGCATTAAACATGATTATTAAAGTACTTGTTTTTTTCTAAAAATTCAATACCATTTATTGTACAGAATTAATCAAAGGATAAATATATATGTGGCGTGCTTTTTTTGACTTTTTATACATGATATCTTTTCTGATTCCAGGCAAAAAAAATCGTGAATGGTTCAGACGCGATAAATGCTTTGATTATCACAATAAGTTACAGGCAATAAAACACGCATGTCCTGATATGGATTGGAAACACATGCGTATGGCCAAGGGCGGTGGCAGTTTGGCTTTTATTGTAAACGACACTGTATTCAAGGTACGCAAATTTCATCTGCATGATAATTCAGAACAAAAATTTACATATGAAAAAATGATAACAGATGCTGTCGCACCTGTATTACCGGTCCAGGTTCCACATATTGAATTAATTCAAGCAGGCGAATACCTGTTCTATAAGACAAAGTTTATTCCTGGACGTGTATTGCTGGATTTACCTTTTAAAAAAGTTATGCAAAACAATCAAAAGATTGGCAAACAACTGGGTCAGGTTATGTACACACTGTTTAATACAGAATTTCCAGAATTAAAATCTATTAAACCAAAGAACGCCAATAAAAACGACTGCGGTTTAACCCATGGTGATATGTGCAGCAATATTATCGTAAACCCAGAAACAATGGATGTTGTTGGCATTATCGACTGGGAATACGCCAGTTATTCATCATTAATGCGTGAATTCTTTGGAATCTTTCGCGTACGTCGCAAAATGCGTAAAACAGATATCGCACCAATTGCAATGCAGACTTATTGGGATTTAATGCACGCAAAAAAAGCAAAATAATTCATAATCATTGTTGACAAAGCATATTTTTGTATTATTATACCTTTGTATAATTTAACAAGGGATATGTCATGAGTAAAAAAGATCAGCGTACACCAGAAGAAAACGAAACATTTAGATATATCAGACAACAAATTAACGATTTTGTTGCACATGAATACGGATTTTATTATCAAAAAGCAGGACAAACAAGTGCTCACTGGCTGGCAGTTATGCCATATAAGCCTGAACTGGTTGAAACATTACTGAAAAAAGTTACAGATATTTTAAATATACAAACAACAAATAAAACCCCTGTCTTTATGACACATGTTATCTCAGACGTTGCATATTACTTGTCTCAATATGCCAGAAGAAGTCCAGACAGTATAAATCGCAATCAAACTGCAAATACATTGAAAAAGAGTTTGATACAAACAAACGCCGTATTACAGGGCAGATTTAAAATAACACAAAAAGAAAAAAGAGAACGCAAAAGAATCAAGACACAGACTGCCAGACAAATTCATGGTCAGGTAAAAGACATGTTCCAAGAAATGCAAAATGATTATAAATATCACTGGAGCAGATAAAATCACACCTATAAAACCAAATCTATATCCGCATCGTCACCGGTGCGGTTTATTATTACATCTGGATTAAACTGGGTACGGAACCATGTACGTTGACGCTTGGCATACTGATTTGTCTTGTTTGTCCAATCGGTTATACAATCTGATTCTGACTTTTCCCCACGCAGGTATGCACATAACTGCATCGCACCAATTGCACGTGTTTCATCATACCCACAATCAATGATATTTTGTGCCTCAATCAGTGCACCACCAGATAACATCTGCGGTATTCTTGCGGCAATACGTTCACGCAAAATATCTGTGTCTGGATTAATCAACACACGAAACGCATCTGGAACCACCGCACCAGAACGCGGTGCATTTTGAAATTCTGATAAATGATGACCCGTTTCAATAAAAACTTCTAATGCACGTGCAATACGTTGTGGATCTGTGGCCTTGAAATCTGGGGGCAACATTTTTCGTGCAACATTAATATCAGATGCAACAATATCACGTGCAATCCAGCGTGAACCATCACTGACATCTGGCATTGGTGAAATACCGTTTATCAGTGCGTTTATATAGTAACCTGTACCGCCAACAAAGATTGGGGTCAAACCATTTGCAACGGCTTTATCATATTCTGTTTGTGCCATTTTCAGATAATCTGCAACACTGATTTGCTGGGACAATGGCAAGACAGAAAACAGTCTGTATGGAACACCATCAATATCGTCAGATAATTCACGTCCTGCAAATGGGCTGGCAGAAATATTTTCAATTCCACGATAAATTTGAACACTGTCACAATTTATAATCACACCACCGATTTCACATGCCAAACGATGGGCAAAACTTGATTTACCAGACGCTGTTGGACCTGTGATAATATAAGCAGTATGTTTCATGTGTTTTGATTATAAGGACTTAAAAGCAATTGTAAATAAAATATTGTAATTATAAAATCTATGGTGCTATGATAAACATAAGTCCAATTTATAAATAAACGAAAGGAAAAATAATATGTCAAAAGTAAGAGTTGCAATTAACGGTTTCGGTCGCATTGGACGCTTGGTATTGCGTGCAGCACTGGAATCTGGTCGTGATGATATTGAATTTGTTGCTGTGAACGATTTGGCCCCAGCAGAACAAAACGCATATTTGTTAAAGTATGATTCTGTACATGGCAATTTGCCAATGGATGTTAAACTAGAAGGCGACTATATCATCGCAGGCAATCAAAAAATTAAATGTTTGTCAGAACGCAATCCTGAAAATCTGCCATGGGGCGAAATGAACATCGATATCGTTATGGAATGCACAGGCATATTTACAGCAGCAGACAAAGCACGCGTTCACTTGGACGCAGGTGCAAAACGCGTATTGGTATCTGCCCCATCTGCAGGTGCAGACAAAACAATCGTATATGGTGTTAACCAAGACACATTAACATCCGCTGATTTAATCGTTTCAAACGCATCTTGCACAACAAACTGCTTGGCACCTGTGGTAAAAGTATTAAATGACACATTTGGTGTTGTATCAGGCTGGATGACAACTGTACACGCATATACTGGCGACCAACAGTTGTTGGATAAAAACCACAAAGATTTCCGTCGTGCACGTGCTGCAAACCTGTCTATGATTCCAACCAGCACTGGTGCAGCCAAGGCAATCGGTCTGGTATTACCAGAATTGGCTGGCAAATTGGACGGTATGGCGATTCGTGTTCCAACCCCAGACGTATCTGTGGTTGAATTGGTTGCAAATCTGGCAAATGACGCAACTGTCGAAGCCGTAAACAACGCAATGAAGGCAGCAGAATCCAAAACATTTGGTTATAATGATTTGCCATTGGTATCAATTGACTTTACACACGACGCACACAGTTCTGTATTTGATGCCGGCCAGACCAAGGTTTTGGGCGACAAACTGGTACACGTAACAGCATGGTATGATAACGAATGGGGTTTTTCAAACCGTATGTGCGATACAGCCGTTGCGATGGGCAAACTGATATAAAAATTCCCCCGTTTGGGGGATTTTTTTTATTTATGAAAAAAACACTTGCAATTATTTGTCAGACAGTATAATATAGGCAGTGCTTTAGGGGTTGTAGCTCAGCTGGTTAGAGCGTCTGCCTGTCACGCAGAAGGTCGCGGGTTCGAGCCCCGTCAATCCCGCCAGTATTTACACCGTCACTATGACGGTGTTTTTTTCTTATTTATTATTGTGATTTTTGGTTTATAATTGTCTTAATCGTGAATACTAACCAAGGGAGAAAAAACATGAAATTCAAACTTATTGCATCGGGCATTTGTGCATTGGCGTTGGCTGCATGTGGCGACAACGGTCAAAATCCAGAAGTTTTAAAAGGCTTGAACTTTGTTTCTGCCCAGCCTGGGGTTGACATTACATTGTCATTTGATCCAAGCGAAATGCGTGTATATGGTGGCGTTGTAAACAGATATAATGGTGCATACACTGCAGATGGCGACAATATTAAATTCGAAGGCTTTGCATCAACAATGATGATGGGGGCACCAGATGCGATGGAAACCGAAACAGAATATTTTCAGTTTATGCCAACTGTTGAAACATACGAATACAGCGACGGAAAACTGACACTGGTTGGCGAAAACGGCAAAGAAATTGTCTTTGTTCAGGTTGAAAATACACCAACAGACGCCAACGCGGAATAAAATCGTCGATAAATACTTGACAACGGTCATCAGACCAGTTATAATTTGCCAGCGTTCGATATGAACACGGCAGTTTTGGCCCCATCGTCTAGAGGCCTAGGACACCGCCCTTTCAAGGCGAGAACACCGGTTCGAATCCGGTTGGGGCTGCCAAAATAACAAAATCACCCAAACGGGTGATTTTTTATTTGTTTTCCAATACTTGCACGAGTTCGTAAGTTGGGTGTGAAAAATAGACACCGTTTCACACATTTACGAACCTTTTTATCTCTTTTCAATCTTTCTTTTACCACGGAATTGACCAATATCAAATCCACCACCAGATTTAATAACAAATTTATACAATTTATCAACAGCCGATATTCTGTCTTTTGGTTTTGCATTGAAACAATCCAACAAAAGTTTTGTAAATTTCTTATCTGGCAATCTATCCGCATGATAGCGTTTTGCAAAATCTTTATCGGTCAGAATCTTTTGTATTTTTGCATGTGATACGTGGGGTAAACAGTTAAAGTCATAATAACATTCAATCAATTTATCAACCAATGTCCAATAGAGCAAATCAATTGGATAGCCGTCTTGTTTTAATGACAGCATATCGTCATATCTACACCATATTCCATATTTCCTAAAATCATTAGAATATTTAGAAAATGGTTTTATTTTCATTTTCAATTCACGAATAGATTGTTGTTGCAGTTTTTTCATTACACCGTTTTTATCATACAAAATCTTGCCATAAGCAAACATGTTTTGATTTATTGGTGCATGACTATCCAAACCAGATTTCATATATTCCTGGTTCTTCCAAATGGGATTTATCGTATATTCAAACAAGAAACCATCAACATAACAATTTGATTTTTCTTGCCAACCCAAATCATCCGAAGCAATAATTGTGACATCTATATCTGAAAACTTGTTCTGATTTCCACTGGCATAACTTCCACAAAGAACAGCACCTTCAAACCAAGGTTTGTTGATATATTGTTTCATAAATTTATCAAGTGCTTTTTCCCATTTTTGCATTTTTAATCCTTTCATTATTCAGAAATCATTATATCACAAAATCTGCAAAAATGTTTTAACATCTTTCCCAAACTGCAACAAATCGCACAGTGAATCGCACAGTTGGCCCTGCCAAAAATCAAAAACACCCTTTTGGGTGTTTTTTTTAATTAGATTTGCAATACTTTTACGAGATCGAAAGTTGAGTGGCAAAAAACAGCCACCGTTTCACACATTTACGAACTTTTTTTATCTTTTTTCAATTTTGTGTTTACCACGGAATTGACCAATATCGAAACCACCGCCAGATTTCATAACAAATTCATACAATTTATCAACAGCGGGAATTCTATCTTTCTGCTTAGCATTGAAACAAGCCAACAAAAGTTTTGTAAATTTCTTATCTGGCAATCTATCCGCATGATAGCGTTCTGCGTATTCTTTATCGGTTAATAACTTTTCTATCTTGGCCTGTGGCAATAATGGCAAACAATTGAAACTACAATATGCAGATATTAATTCACTAATCAAAGTCCAATATGTTAAATCTATATGGTACCCGTCATTTTTTAAAGATTTTAATTCGTCATATCTATCCCATAAATGATATTTCTTAAAATCAGCAGAATATTTAGATAACGGTTTAAATTTTTTCTTTAAATCACGAGTTGCTTGTTGGTGTAATTTTTTTACATTGCCATTTTTGTCATACAAAATGACCCCATAGGCAAACATATTATGTATTAATACTTTATTGTTTTTTATATCAGATTCCATAAATGCTTGGTATTTATATACTGGATTAATGATATATTCAAACAAGAATCCGTCAACATAACAATTTGATTTTTCGTTCCAGCCAATATCATTAGAAGCCACAATCGTTATATCTATATCGGAGAATTTATTTTGATTTCCTGTTGAATAACTGCCACACAACAAAGCACCCTCGAACCAAGGTTTATTGATATATTGTTTCATAAATTTATCAAGTGCTTTTTCCCATTTTTGCATTTTTAATCCTTTCATTATTCAGAAATCATTATATCACAAAATTTGCAGAAATGTTTTAATATCTTTCCCGAACAACAACAAATCATGAATAAAATCAATTCGTGAATTGCACAGTATGTCCTGTCAAAATTAAAACACCGCAAAAAGCGGTGTTTTTTTTATTTATTTTTCAATACTTTTACGAGTTCGTAAGTCGGGTGTTAAAAATCACCACGATTTCGCACATTTACGAACTTTTTATTTTGATTAACTTATAAAATCTGCAAGTTCCAAAGCGATTTCAAAATGTTTCGCATCGTGTTGGGTTCCTTCAATCTGGCCTTCAAAAGCGTGCCTTTCATCCCATTCTGGTGCATCAAGCAAATCCCCACTTGTAAAAAATACATAAAAATCAAGTCCGCGAAAATCACACATTGCTTGAACGGCTGCACTTTCCATTTCAACACTTATACAACCGGCTGCTTTACGCTTTTCAAAATTGCCCCGTGTTTCACGATAAAAAGAATCAGTGGTCCAAGTTTTACCAAT
Organism: Candidatus Enterousia sp.; assembly: GCA_045643965.1. Classification (GTDB taxonomy): domain Bacteria; phylum Pseudomonadota; class Alphaproteobacteria; order Rs-D84; family Rs-D84; genus Enterousia. The sequence goes on from JAZRGB010000011.1 coordinate 14,499, forward strand.
CACGAATGGCAATTTGCTTTGTTTCATAAATTCAGATACTTTTTCATAATTTTGGATATCTACCCAATCGCTTGCTGGCATGTAATGATAAGAAGTTCCTTCATCTCGCCATGCCGCATTCGGCACCATTACTTTGCCTCGTGCTATTTCTTTGTTTAAACAACCAGCACCACCGAAAAGAATGTATTTCTTGGTTTTTATACAACCAAAAGATTCTTCGATCGATCCAACGCATGCCGGCGCACCAACATAAGTTTTGAAAAAAGCGAACTTTTTCCCATTTCTTTCAATCAACCATACTGGTGTAATACCTGTCGCAAAATGCAACTCTCCAATTTGTGTTGGCTTAAAACGCGACAATACATATTCTTCTATTTTGTAGGAAAAAGTGATAATACATGCGTCAACAATGACTGCGTCTGGGTTTTCTTCTGGATTTATAATTGCAGGTGTAGCATTATCAAAAGCGTCTGTTATCATTTTACAATCCTTTCGTTATTCAAAAGTAATTATATCACAAAATCTGCAAAAATGTTTTTATATCTTTTCCGAACGGCAACAAATCGTACAGTGAATAGCACAGTTGGCCCTGTCAAATATGATTTTCCGACCTTTTGGGCGGATTTTTTATTGAAAATCCAAGATGGGGGGGCACGGCGGTTTAGAAGTCCGTTTTCTTGGTCATATTATGAGCGGTGTATAAAACGCAATCTAAACGCCGATATGGATTGGTTGAACATATTGTAAAAGATTGATTCTTTAGATGTGTTATAATATAATTGTTAAGAACAAGGATTATATAGATGACAGTAAAAACTATTTACGTTTTCAGACATGGACAGACAGATTATAACGCAACACGTCGTGCAATGGGACAAATGGATATACCTTTGAACGAAACTGGTCTAAATCAAGCGAGTGAGCTGGCACAAAAAATGGTCAATATGAACATCCAAGCAATATACACGTCGCCACTGCAACGTGCAATGCAGACAGCACAACAAGTTGCGAATAAAATCAACACAAATATAATTTCAAACAGCGGTCTGATGGAACGAAACCTGGGGGTTCTACAGGGGCATATTGTTCGTGAATCAGATAATCCAGACGAATATCAGATGGATTACGAACAGTTACAACTGTGTATGCCTGCAAAACTGTTGGAAAACAATGATTGGAAGCCTGATGGCGGTGAATCTCGTAACGAATGCCTTCGTCGTGCACAAAAAACTATTCAAGACATTGTAAAAAAGACCCCATATGACACAATCGCAATATCGACACATACTGGGCCTATGCTGGCCATATTAGATTTGGCGGGCGGTACGGACAAGCGTATCGGCAACTGCGATTATGTCAAACTGATTTTTGACGGTAAAAAATTTAGCAAATAATAATATTGCAATTTTGCATATCTGATGATAGTATATATCTTGCTGTGTGGCATGGTGCTGTGCAGCCGCGGATTTAAATCCTAACTTGTCCTGCGTTAATGGACTAAAACAGGAGTCTTTCTATGTTAAAAACAGCAGAAGCGGTGTCGCTGGGGCACCCTGATAAAATTTCCGATTATATTTCATCTTATATCTTGGATCGAATGATTGAAATGGATAACACCGTTAAATACGCGGTCGAAGTTATGGTCAAAGATAACACTGTTATACTTGGCGGTGAAATCACAGGTAATGTCGATTTATCAAACATATGTGAATATGTTAAATCTGCGTTACGTGAAATCGGATATGATTGTAACTATGCTAATATTTGGGGCGACTTTGCAATCAATATAAATAAACTGAACGTAATCAATCTTATCGGTGTACAGTCACCAGATATAAATCGCGGCGTTGAAACCGGTGCATGGGGTGACCAAGGTGTATTCGTTGGATATGCATGTCATGGACCAGATAATATTAATCTGGAATTATATCTGGCACGCAAATTAAATCGTGCATTGTACGAAATGGCACGCAATTCAGATAATTTGGGACTGGACATCAAGACACAGATTACAGTTGATGAACATGGGCAAATAAAAACTGCTATTGTTGCAATTCCAATGTTAAAGCAACAAGATTTGAATCAGTTTATCATTGATACACTGGAACAAACACCAGAAGACATTATTGTTAATGGAACTGGCATGTACACATATCATTCATCAATCGCAGACTGTGGCGTAACAGGTCGCAAATTGGCATGCGATTTCTATTCGACGGCATCGCCAATTGGTGGCGGTTCACCATGGACCAAAGATGCAACCAAGGCAGATTTAACACTGAATATGTATGCACGATATTTGGCGTTGGAAAATCTGGGGCGAAATGATGAGTGTTGGGTATATTTGTCATCCTGTATTGGGCAAAAATTGTTACCCAGCGGTCTGATAAAGACCATACGCAACGGTGTTATAACAGAACGTGATTTGTTCTGTATACATCCGCCACGCGAATTGATAAAATTCTTGGGGCTGGACAAACCAATATACACAAAATTGTGTAAAAGTGGTCTGCAATCACTGCGTGTTATCCCAAACGTTGTACAGTCTTAACAAAAACACCCCCAGATGGGGGTGTTTTTTATATTTATTATTTACATTTTTTCATAAATGATTTATAATTTTCTTGAATCCAAGGGATTGGATTCGGGGCTGTGGTAGGCCCACTTCATCCGGTACAAAACTGTGGCGTATCGTGAATCCGATATGCTTCCTGTGGTTTTGTGTCGTTATTTATCCCTGACTGTAAGTGTCGGGGGGCTGTTTGCCATACAACAGGGGCAACCCAAAAGCAACAGAATCAACGATGAAGTGATTACCAACTCCCCGACCGTCATTCCTTGGCGGTTTTTATTTTGGGAATAATGCATAAAGGGTTGTGTTTTCCGACAAAACACCTTGAAAATCACTTAAAGCAATTTTTTATGCGTTGTTCCCACCATGAAATACAGGGGGGAGTTAAATGAAACGTTTATTATTATTTTTGTCATTATGTTTTATCTGTACCGCTGCAATTGCACATACGATAAATTGGTATGTTGACGGTTCTGTTTATCATACAACAACATGTGAAAGTGGCGAAGATGTCACACCACCCACCGCCCCAGAAAAATATGGGTATACATTTCGGGGGTGGAAAGGTTATACACCGATTGAGTATTTAGAAAGCACCGGAACGAAGTATATTGATACGGGGGTTGTTGCTAATGAAAAAACCGAAGCGGAAATACAGTTTCTAATAAATTCATTCACCCATTTATTTTTTGTATCTGATGGAGGATGGGCGAAAAATAATTTTGGTTTGATTGTCTCAGGCTATGCAAAAACAGTCAATTTTTATATGAATTGTGATGGATATACAGATATAGGGATAATCACAGAAGGCAACTTAAAGTTATTATTATCTGGTATATATTTAAACGACGTACCAGTCGAAATAACAAGAGGGACTATACCTTCACCGACCGCTTTTACAACAAAATACACAATTCCTCTTTTTGCTCATAACACATCAGGAATTATAGGATATGGTAAGCTTAAAGTTTATTTTTTCAGATTATGGCAAGACGGCATACTTATACGCGACTTTATTCCTGTGCTGGATAAAGACGGTGTGCCGTGTATGTATGATTTGGTGGAGCATAAATTTTACTATAACGCAGGTACCGGTGATTTTATTGCAGGACCGATAGTTGGTAAATAATTTATGAAAAAATTATTCGCATTTTTGCTATTTGTCTTTATTACGCAAATTGCATTTGCCGATAATGTTGTGTGCAATATACCTTATAAAGAATATACAGCGTTATACGAAATAAACAAATACGATTGCGGCGTCGGTTACTTTTTGCCGGCAAATACGGATGGATGCCGACCATGTCTATATGGGCGATATTGTGCCGGGGGAACATACACATTTAACACAGATAATGACCAAGGAATTATTATCGGTTCATATGTTTGTAATTCCGGCTATTTTCTGCCCGCAAATGCGGACAAATGCAAACCATGCCCAAGTGGTTTGTATTGCCCCGGTGGAACATTCCAATTTAATCCAAATATGTTTCAAGGATTGGAAGTTCGTGGTAATATTACAACAACAATGAACAATGCATGTGCGACAAATTTTCCAACCGATATAACAGCAATATATGAACCAAATAAACACAATTGTGCAACTGGATTTTATATGCCGGCAAATACAGATGGTTGTGTCGAATGTCCGGAAAACAACTATTGTGCTGGGGGAACATATACTTTCAATGAAACGGTGACTCAGGGCATTACCCCATGTCCGGAATCGGAACCAAACGCACCGATGGGCATGTGGTTGGAATCACAGTGCGGTCGCAAATTACATGTTGCCGGTGAATATTTATATCTGCACAAATCGCCAGCAAATCCGACAACACACAGGTTATATGTGCGTGTTAATGAAACTGTTTATTCTGCCAACACCACGCCCATTTCAGAAAGCCCAGATTTAAAAATGTCCGCCAATGCCCAACGTGCATTACATGTTAAAATTGATGGTATCGAATACTTGGTACATGATGATTCTGTAAGATGATTTTCTGTTTTGTCATTCCGTGGCTTGACCACGGAACCTAGGTTTATGTGAGCAAAGCGAACACTTATTTGAATAACGACCTGGATCCTGGGGTCAAGCCCCAGGATGACAAAAAAGAATAAAAAACACCCCCAGATGGGGGTGTTTGCTTCCTGAGAAACTTTATTCACGCCATGTGACGGATTCAAATATTGAATTTAATTTGTCACGCAAATCATAATCATTAAAGAACTGATTTCGCATTGCATCTGTGGTTTTATTATCGTCGTCTTCAAAGTGTGGAATATACTTTTGAATCGCGATATTTTTTACCCCCCTGCCCGATAATATGTCTGCAATTTCATATAAATCATCAACAGATATATATCGTGGATCGCATGTGATGCGAACTTCGAATTCTTTGCCAGTATCCAGCCATACATCCAACGAACGTATCATATTGTCGTATGCAATATGCTGACCTGTTAAATCTGGATAGTTTTCACGCGTCGCCTTGAAGTCTAATCCAATCCAATCAACAATGTCTGATGCACGTTTTAATAAATCTGGATAGAACCCATTTGTATGCAGGCCTATTTTAAAACCTAATTCACGTACACGACGCATATATTCAATCGCAATATCGCCCTGCATTAATGCTTCGCCGCCGGAAAACACAACTGCTTCCAGTTTACCAACGCGATTCTGCAACCATTCGAACATACGTTCCGGATCGTATTCGCCATCACCCACAGATAATAAATGGGGATTGGAACAATACGCACACCGCAATGGACAACCAACCAAGAATAAAACTGCTGACAGTTTTCCGGGATAGTCGATTGTGGTAAACGGAACCAATCCCCCAATTTGAACTTCACGCATTTTTTATGCCGCACGTTTTAACAAATCACTGTGACGGGCACCTGCTGACAAACAGTTTGATTCAGTAAATGTTTTACGTTCACAGAATTCAGAATATTTACCAATGTTAAAGTTTGATACGGATCTGATAAATCCCATTGATCTTGAAAAAACTTCGCAAGGTGTTCTGTGTTCATTGTTTGTCATGTTTTAATCCTCCCCTAGTATATATTTTTAATATGATTTGTTATTTGATTATTCTTTTACGTCCTGGTTTGCGGCATTTTCTGCGTCGCATTTTGGACAGAATTCATGTTTACCCGGCAGATAACCGTGCTTTGGACAGATTGAAAATGTTGGTGTCAGTGTCATATATGGCACCTTGTAATTTTCAAATATCGTACGTACGATTTTCTGGGCAGCATCACCACTGGATACAGGTTCACCCATGTACAAGTGCAACATTGTACCGCCAGTGTATTTACGCTGTAATTCTTCTTGGTGTTCCAGTGCAACAAACGGATCGTCTGTATAACTTACTGGTAACTGAGTCGAATTTGTGTAATATGGTGCGTCTTTTGTTCCCGCAGTTATAATATCTGGGAAATTTTTGACGTCTGTTTTTGCAAAGCGATATGAACAACCTTCGGCTGGGGTCGCTTCCAAATTATACAGGTTGCCTGTTTGTTCTTGGAATGTCGCCAAGTTGTCGCGGATAAAGTCCATTACATCCAGTACCAATTTTTTACCCATTGGTGTTGCAATGTTTTCTTTGTCCCCTGTAAAGTTGCGAACCATTTCATTTGCACCATTTACACCAATTGTCGAGAAATGATGATTCCAATCACCCAAGTAACGTTTTGTAAATGGATACAGACCACGTTCCATATTCTTGGATATAATGTCACGCTTGATTTCCAATGTGTCGCGTGCAATATCCAGCAAACGTTTCAATTCTGTAAACAATCCTTCGCGGTTGCCACGGTGTACATAACCCAATCTGCTTAAATTGATTGTAACAACACCGATTGAACCTGTCTTTTCCGCAGATCCAAACAGACCGCCACCACGTTTTAACAATTCACGAACGTCCAAACGCAAACGACAGCACATTGAACGAACATCAGTTGGATTCAAGTCAGAATTCAAGAAATTCTGGAAGTTTGGAATACCATACTTTGCCGTCAAATCAAACAATGGTTTTACATTTGGATGACTCCATGGGAAATCAGGTGTGATATTGTATGTTGGAATTGGGAATGTAAATGGACGACCCAATGCGTCACCTTCGGTCATAACTTCGATAAACGCCTTGTTAATCATATCCATTTCAGCCTGCAAGTCACCGTATGTAAAGTCAACCTGCTTTTTACCAATAAATGGACGTTGTGACTTCAAATCTGTTGGACATGTCCAGTCAAATGTAAAGTTGATAAATGGTGTCTGTGTACCCCAACGACATGGAACAGCACAGTTAAATATCAGTGTCTGCATCGCATTTTTAACATCTGCATACGACAAGTTATCAATACGTACGTATGGTGCCAAATATGTGTCCACAGATGAAAATGCCTGGGCACCTGCAAATTCGTTCTGCAATGTTCCCAAGAAATTTACCATGTGCGAAATCGCAGTTGCCATGTGTTTCGCAGGTTCACACTGCAAATATCCTGTTACACCATTGAAACCTTCGTACAACAATTCACGCAGTGACCAACCAGCACAGTAACCTGTCAACCAACCCAAGTCATGAATATGGATTGCAGCAGTTTTGTGTGCTTCGGCAGCCGCACGTGGATATAAATTCAACCAATATTCTGCAGTAACACGTTCACTGGTACGCAAAATCAAACCACCAATTGAATATCCAATATTTGCATTTTCTTTGATACGCCAGTTAGAACCACCAACATATCCATCAATAATTTCAACAGCATCAACCATTGATTCGCGAATTTCAGTACGCTTTTGGCGATATATAATATATGCTTCGGCTGTTTTGTATGCACGAGAATCCATTAATGTTTGAATAACAACATCTTGAATATTTTCAACACTTGGTGTTTTATCTGCAAATTTTGCATCCAATCTTTTCAAGACTTCTTGGGTAACCTGAACGATTTCAACATCAGATATTTCTGTTGTAACCGCAACAGCCTTTTTAATTGCTTCATAAATCTTTTTTACATCAAAAGGAACTGTTTCCCCGCTACGCTTTTGAACAGCGACCAAACGTGTCGTAAGTGTTGGTGTAATCTGAATTTTTATTTCATTTTGTGTTTCTGCCATTTTAATACTCCACTTTTTGTCAAAACACAATATATAGTGATTGTTTTGTTGATTTGATAACAATATATAGTTTTGGTAAAAAACTAGCAATATAGAAATATGTAATTTTTTTGTTTTTTTCGCTTTACTTTTAAGAAAGGGGATTTTCTGCCTGTTACAGCAGAAAAACAGAATCGGTGTTTTAATACCAATATATGTTTTGTGTCAACAAAACCTATTTTTCATGATTCGTATTTTCGTTTTTTTACAAAATATTGATAACTTTTTACGATTCGACACTATATATTGTATTTTTCTTGTTTTTCGAATCGGTAATTTTAGGTTGTTTTTCTTATTAAATATCTGTATATTCTTAGATATGTGTACCACGGTGGTACATATAAATTTTAACTTAACAAAGGCATTATTATGATTGCTAAAAATATATATGAAATGCTGCAAGATGTATGTGCTCGGAACAAAGACAGTATTTTCTTTGTCAGACAAAATGAAACATATGCAGATTTGTTAAAAAAAGTGAAACAACGTGCTGTCTTATTAGCAAAACGTTTCAAAATTAAAAAAGGCGATACTGTCGCAATCTTGTCTGGTAATACACCTGACTTTTTGCGTACATATTTCGCAATTACATCCCAAGGTGCACGTGCACTGATGTTAGATACAGGTTTGCAACCATCAGAACATATCAATATGATGAAACGCACAAACTGTAAATTAACATTGGCCCAAGAACACTATTTCATCGAAGATGCACCATGCGAAATGTTCAATATCGAAAATATTGACGATACTGATGAAAACGAATTCGTAATGGCAGACACTGAACGCAGTGATATTGCACAGCTGTCATTTACATCTGGATCAACTGGCAATCCAAAGGTTGTGGGATTAACCCATGAAAATCTGTTGTCGCTGTCCGATGGTGCACAGTTCTATAAAGATGTGATTTTACCAGGTTATACTTTCTATGGATTCTTGCCGTTGTATCATATATATGGTGTTGTAATTAATATTATTGTACCTGTTTCATTACAGGGTAAATTGTTATTACAACCGATTTTGAAACCACAAGAATTTATCAAAGATTTCAAACAATACAAGCCAGAAGTTATTCCAGCAGTTCCACGTATTTGGGAAGTATTTTATAAGAAGATTGTTGATACAGCCAAAGATAAACATGTCTGGACACTGATGCGTGTGGTTGTATCACTGCGTAAAATATTGCGTGGTATTGGGCTGGGCGTTATTGTGGACAAGGTTACAAAACCTGTACATGATGCATTTGGTGGCAATACCAAGGTTTTGGTATCTGCAGGTGCAACATTAAAACCATCAATCCGTAAATTCTATGAAAAAATGGGATTTGTTGTTGGCGACTGTTATGGTCTGACAGAAACGACGGGGCCTGCGAACTTTAACTTTGCGTTCCGTCGTGCAAACGGTTCTATGTATTATGCAGGACCGTTATTGGGCAACGAAATACAAATTCACAATCCTGATAAACACGGTGTTGGTGAAATCTGGGTTCGCGGAAATATGGTTATGCCAGGATACTTGGAAAACGACACTGCAAATGCCGAAGCATTTGAAAACGGTTGGTTTAAAACAGGTGACATTGGTTGCTTGGACAAATATGGCCGTTTGCAAGTAAAAGGTCGTATGAAACAAGTTATCGTTCTGGACAGCGGTAAAAACGTTTATCCAGACGAACTGGAAGACCTGTATTTGCAAAACGATGAAATATTAAATGCAGCTGTTTTTGAATATGTAATCAAAGACAAAACAGTTCCATTTGCTGTATTCCAGGTTAAACCAGGTGTTACAGTTGAACGTGTTGCACTGTTGTTGAAAAAGTCTAATTTGGCGATTGCACAGTATAAGTGGGTAAAACACTTCGCAATTACCGAAGAAGAATTACCTTCGACATCTGCAAAAAAAGTAAAACACTTTGCTGTTCGCGATATGTTGGACGGTGGTGCATTTACCCGTGCAGAAGACTAAAAAACACTTACGTAAAAAAAAGGGGGGATTCCCCCCCTTTTTTTATTGAAACCTATTATTTTTTTACCTATATATATGTGAGATAGGTAAAGCACAAAGGAGTTGTGGCATGAAGTTAATGAACAGCCAATCACCAGAGATGGCAAGATTCTTGTATATGATGTTATTGGCACGCAGTGATGTTTTAGAAAAAAAGGTCCGTGATGCTAATGAAGCAACAGATTGCATAGAAAAATTAAATTCCGAAGTAAATTTCTTGAACGAATATCTGGACAGTGAAGATTGCTCTTATATGGACAGAAAAGAAACAGAATCTGATATATTATCAATAAAAAACGAAATTAGAAGCCTGGAACCAACTGTCCAAGCCGGAAAACATCTTTCCGTACGTGCCAGACAAGTCAGACGTACGATATATGAACTGCATGACATAATTGAACAATTCGAAGAAAAAGAAAAACAAGCAAAGAAAAGAAATTATCAGTTAGAAAGAGATTGTTTGCTTGGTCGCATAGATACACTGCTTCGTTGCGAAAAAACGAAAAAAAATATGCAAAAAATTGAAAAACAGCAAAAACGCATCCAGGAAATTGAAAATTATTTACAAATGAATACACGATAAAAAAATCCCCAAAATGGGGATTTTTATTTACATATTATCTGGACCAATTGCACTGACCGGACATACGGCTGCACATGTGCCACATGAAATACACTTTGATGTGTCAATAACACATTTTCCATCTGCCCCCATACTGATTGCACCAACAGGACAAATGCCCATACATGTTCCACAACCGATACATTTTGTTTTGTCTATTTTATATGCCATTTTATACCCCTTTTTATATTTTTAATCACGATTAAACAAACTTAACAAATATTGGAACATCGCAATAAAAGATATATACAAATGCAATGCACCTAATACTGCCAACTGATTCTTTTGTGTACCATCACCAACGTATGCGTATGCACGTTTTAAATTCTGCATATCATATGCTGTGAATAACGCAAATACCAAAACACCAATAAAGCAAACGATTGTACCAAATGCACCACCCAACATTGCCGGCCAAATAAATGACAATAAACCAATTATAATCAGACCAATCATACCCATCATCAGAAACACACCCATAAATGATAAGTCTTTGACAGTCTTGTATCCGAACATTGCCATACACGCAAACATTAATGATGCCACAATAAATGCCATTAATATAGACGCAGGATTAACAGACAATGCAACCGCAATCAATGGCGTCATTGTAATACCAATCAGTGCGGCATACAATGCTAACAATAATGCACCTGTTGTTGCCTTCATACTAAACACACGAACCTGGGCCCAGATTGATAATGCCAACCCACCAAATAACAAAACATAGTACAGTCCAGACATACCGCCTGTATGTAAATTAAACAAATATGGCAGTCCCCCACCCCAAATTGTCATATATGCAGCCAATGCAGTTATACCAACCGCACCAAACATTAATGCAAATATACGCTTGAAATATAAATCAATACCAGATTTTGCAGTTCTGGCAGTTGTATCTTTGATAGCAGTTTTACGTGTTACCATATTTTATTTCTCCTTGTCTTTTGATAAATATATAATAAAATAAGAAATGTTTTCAAGACAAAAACAGTAATAAAAAAGGATGGAAAATGCAGATTAAACAAAATCCAGGTGAAAGACGTGCCGGACAACGCCAGGCCAAGGCCGAACGCTTTGCTTTTCACGCGGCACAACTAAGAAATAAAACAATCGCAGATTTTCCAAAACAACTGGCCGAACTGGAAGAAAAATTGAAAAAAGAAGAAAGCAACCCATATAAAGATGCGGCATATATTGAACGAATTAAAAAGGCAATACTTTTAAAACAACAACAAATTGCACGTTATTCCGGTTCTGCAAAGGAATAAGTCATAATGGCAATCACAATACCCGCAATTTCACCTGTCGCATTTTCTGTATTCGGATTGGATATCAGATGGTATGCACTGGCATATATTGCGGGTTTTATTTTTGGATATTGGCTGTTTAAATTTCTGATCAATAAATCTGACAGTGTTGTCAAAATATCAAAACAACAAATCGATGATTTACTGACTGCAATCGTATTCGGGGTTATTATTGGTGGCAGATTAGGATATGTACTGTTCTATAACCTGGGATATTTTTTATCACATCCGTTGGAAATATTCGCAGTTTGGCACGGCGGGATGAGTTTTCATGGCGGTCTGCTGGGGGTAATTGTTGCAATATTTTTATTTGCAAAAAAACAGCGTCAGAACCCATGGGCATTACTGGATTTAATGTCTGTTGTCACGCCAATCGGACTGTTCTTTGGTCGTATTGCAAACTTTATTAATCGTGAAATAATGGGGCGTCCAACAGATGGACCGTTGGGCGTTGTTTTTACTGGCGACACAACAATTCCACGCCACCCAAGTCCACTGTACGAAGCAGCCAGCGAAGGTATCTTGCTTTTTATAATCATGTATTGTCTGTACAGATTTACATCACTGCGTAAAAAACCTGGGGCAATTGCTGGTATTATGGGAATGCTGTACGCGATATTCCGTATGATTTGTGAACAATTCCGTGCACCAGATGCACATATTGGATTTTTAACATCATGGGGTTTAACCATGGGACAAATGTTATCTGGACTGATGTTCATTGGTGGTGCAATTATTTTAACTTGTTCACTAAAGAAAAATAAATTATAATTATACTGACTGGAACAAAATGAGGAATGATATGGGAGTAGAAGTATAATGGGCAGCAATTAAATAGGGAGAAAACATCATGGGAACAGATTTTATACTTGAAGACGACACTCAAGATTAATTGTGGGGTAATACGATGTATTTTGATGTATAATCTTGTAAAAAACATTTGACATTTATCGTGTCAAAATATAAACTGTGCGTGGTTTAAAAACCAAACATAAG
>JAZRGB010000012.1:0-3517 GCA_045643965.1 Candidatus Enterousia sp.
AGCTATCGACGCATTGTTGAAAGCATGTGACGAATACATCCCAATGCCAGAACGTCCAGTTGACAAACCATTCTTGATGCCAATCGAAGACGTATTCTCTATCACAGGTCGTGGTACAGTAGTAACAGGTCGTGTAGAATCTGGTGTTATCAAAGTTGGTGAAGAATGCGAAATCGTAGGTTTGCGTCCAACACAGAAAACAACAGTTACTGGCGTAGAAATGTTCCGCAAATTGTTGGATCAAGGTGAAGCTGGTGACAACGTTGGTTTGTTGTTGCGTGGTACAAAGAAAGAAGATGTAGAACGTGGTCAGATTATCTGCAAACCAGGCTCTATTACACCACACACAGACTTTGAAGCTGAAGTTTATATCTTGACAAAAGAAGAAGGTGGCCGTCATACAGCATTCTTCTCTAACTATCGTCCACAGTTCTACTTCAGCACAACAGACGTAACTGGTACAATCACATTGCCAGCAGACAAAGAAATGGTTCTGCCAGGTGACAACGTTCGTATCACAGTGCAATTGATTGCACCTATTGCTATGGACGAAGGCCGCCGCTTTGCTATCCGTGAAGGCGGACGCACAGTTGGTGCAGGTGTTGTATCAAAAATCATTAAATAATTAAACAATCTTGGGCGGTGTAACTGAATTAAAAGAGTCAGTGATTACCGCCCAGATAAATATAAGGAAAACGAATAATGGTACCAGCATCTAAAATTCGCATCAAGTTAACAGCGTTCGATCATCGCGTCTTGATGGAATCGGTCGAAGAAATCGTTAAAACAGCAAAACGTACAGGCGCAGACGTTGTCGGTCCTGTTCGCTTGCCAACATTGATTCAAAAGTTTACAGTCAACCGTTCACCACACGTTGATAAAAAATCACGTGAACAGTTCGAAATCCGCAATCATAAAGCGGTCGTAGATATTGTTAATCCAACCCCTCAGACAGTAGATGCCTTGATGAAGTTGGACTTGGCATCAGGTGTTGATGTAAAAATTAAATTGTAAAATAAAAAATAACTGCTAGTGTTGGTAAGAAACAGAAATTAATCAAGCCAACCAACTGGCATAAACAAAGGCAAAAAAAATGAAACGTAGCGGATTAATTACAACAAAAATAGGAATGACGCGTCTGTATGATGATGGCGGTGTCGCACACCCAGTAACAGTATTGTCTGTTGGTGACTGCACAGTCATTGGAAATCGCACGCAAGAAAAGAACGGCTATATCGCAAATATATTGGGTTTGCGTGAAGCAAAGGCAAAACATGTTGCAAAGCCACAGGCTGTTGCGGCGGAAAAGGCGGGTTTAAAACCATATCGTAAGGTTGTAGAATTCCGTGTGTCAGACGACTGTGTTATCCCAGCAGGTACACAATTGTTGGCAACTCATTTTGTTGCCGGTCAATTCGTTGATGTCCAAGCAACAAGCAAAGGTAAAGGATTCCAGGGTGCGATGAAACGTCATAACTTTGGCGGTAAAGAAGCAACCCACGGTGTTCTGAAAGCACATCGTTCTATCGGTGGTACTGGTATGCGTGAATGGCCAGGTCGTGTTTTGAAAGGTAAAAAGATGGCTGGACAGATGGGTAATGAAACTGTCACAGTTCAGAACTTGAAAGTGTTCGGCACAGACGAAGCAGAAAACTTGATCTTCGTTGAAGGTGCAGTTCCAGGTGCAAATGGCACATTTGTTCTGGTTACAGATGCAATTAAAAAAGAACACAAAGATTTGCCAGTTCCAACAAAAACAGTTGTTACTGAAACAGCAGGAACTGAAGAAACAGCAACCGAAACAGAAGCTGTTGTGGAATAATTAAATTAACGACAGCAAGAGCGAGGTAAATAAAATGCAATTAGATATTATTAATTTTGATGGCAAAAAAGTCGGTTCTGTTGAATTGACTGACAGCATCTTTGGTTTGGAACCACGTGCAGACATTTTGCATCGCGTTGTTACATGGCAACGTGCAAAACAACGTGCAGGCACACATGCAGTTAAAACTGTATCTGATGTAGCAGGTAGTGGTAAAAAAGCATTTAAACAGAAAAAGACAGGTAACGCACGTCAAGGTGAAAGATATAATGTTCACATGCGTGGCGGTGGTGTTGTTCATGGACCAGTTGTTCGTGATCACAGCATTGACTTGCCAAAGAAAATCCGTTCTTTGGGTTTGAAAATGGCTTTGTCTTCCAAAGCACAAGATGGCAGCTTGGTTATCATTGATTCTGAAAAATTGGCAGCTGCAAAAACAAACGCATTTGCAAAACAGTTGAAGAAATTGGAAATTGCTTCTGCTTTGTTCGTTGGTGCAACAGAATTGGATGAAAACTTCAAGAAATCAGCAGCAAATATCGCAAATATCGATGTTTTGCCAACTATGGGCTTGAACGTTTTGGATATTCTGAAACATGAAAAGTTAGTCTTGACAGCAGATGCAGTAAAAGCAGTCGAAGCAAGATTGGCATAATAGATAAGAATTGAAGGTAAACAAAATGGCAGAAAAAAAAGTTAGTGCAGAGAAAAAAGTTGTGGCGACAGCTGGTATTTATGATATACTGCGTCGTCCGATTATCTCGGAAAAGGCAGCAAAACTGTCTGAAAGCAATGGTATCGCATTCGAAGTTGCAGCAGATGCAACAAAAGAAGATGTGGCACGTGCAGTCGAAGCAATCTTCAATGTAAAACCAACAAAGGTAAACATTGTTGTTGTAAAAGGTAAGGTTAAATCCTTCCGTGGTCGTGGCACAGGTACACAGCGTACTGTTAAAAAAGCATATGTATCTTTGCCGGCAGATGCAAAACTGGATTTGTCAGCAAATATATAGTATAATAAACGGCCTTGGCAGAGAACCCAGAATAAATGGATGCTAGTGTCAGGGTATAAACAAAGGTAAGAAAAAAATGGCATTGAAACATTATAAGCCAACAACACCAGGTACACGTGGTTTGACACAGGTTGACCGCAGTGAATTGCACCGTGGTGCGCCAGAAAAGGCATTGACAGTTGGTTTAAAGTCCAAAGGTGGACGTAATAATTTTGGTCATGTAACTGTTCCACATCAGGGTGGCGGTCACAAACGTAAATATCGTTTAATTGATTTTAAACGTAAAAAATTGGATGTTCCTGCAACAGTTGTTCGTTTGGAATATGATCCAAACCGTACTGCATTTATTGCATTGATTGAATATACAGACGGTGAACGTGCTTATATTTTGGCACCTCGTGATTTGAAAGCAGGTGATGTTGTTATCTCGGCTGCACATGCAGATATTAAACCAGGTAACACAATGCCATTGAAAAATATGCCAATCGGTACAATCGTACATAACATTGAATTGAAACCAGGTGCTGGTGGTCAGTTGGCTCGCAGTGCAGGTTGCTATGCTCAGTTGATGGGTAAAGACGGCGTTTATGCACAGATTAAAATGAACAGTGGTGAGTTGCGTAAGGTTCATTCCGAATGTTTGGCAACAGTTGGCAGCGTATCTAATCCAGATCAACGCAAT
>JAZRGB010000013.1:0-2115 GCA_045643965.1 Candidatus Enterousia sp.
CATGATCAACCGACTTTGATTATGTCCTTTTTATTTATTAAAAATTATACAGCCATGAAGTATCAAAAAAAATGTGAATGTTGCGGACATACAATAACCGCATACACGCACAAACTTTGAAAACAACAAGTGGAAATGTTGCAAAAGTTGATCAGATTTAATGATCAAAAACATCGTCCAGCGATTATTTCAGAAATTGGATTGACGCCAGTGCAATATTCAATCTTTTCAAAAATGAAACATTGGAAATTTATTCAGACAAAGGAAATTCACAAAGAAGATTGAGAAATAACAATGTGACGGATCGCAACAGATAAAGCAAGACAATTTATTGATTGAAGAATACAAGTTGAAAATCGTGTTGCGTCCATGAATTGAAAAACATTGTCGCCGTTTCATGAAGCATGGACAACGGATGAACAATGACGAAAAATGGTTTATGTTTGGGAAATTTCAGACGAAAAATCAAAGCAACCGGAAGAATACAAAAAGGAAAAGGGATCAATTTTCCGCCGTTTATTTGAATAATATTCAAAATGAAATGACTTGTTTTTGTTGCATGATTGTTGCTTTTGGTTTGATCGTTTGAATGTGGGGAAAGATATGTTCCGGAATTTATTGATCCAAATCCGCTTGACTATGAAATATTGATCGTTTGAAAAGATTATTATTCAGACGAAAACAGACGGGCGAATTTACGATATAAGGGAACATCCGGAAATATAGACATTGTTTTGACGTTTATTGGAGAAGCGAATTTTCATCCAAATTCAGTGAGCCGAGCCGGTGCAAAATGACTTTGCCAACTTATGCCAAACAGAACAAACAATGTCCGGTTGAACGATCCACGCCGAAGTTCCGGCGACTATCAAGCACAAATATGTCTTGAAAAACGACTTGCAGTTCCAGATCCAAGCAAAATACGGAATGCGTATCGTTCAAGAAATAAACACATAACAAGAATTGAATTTGTCAAATAAAAAAATAAAAATTGACTTGAAATTGTAAAAAATAAAGTTATAATCAAGACAACAAAATGAAAGATGGATTGCCTTTTATTATATAACCGCAAGAAGAATGAAAAAAATGGTTTGATTTCCAAAGACAAAAACAACATTCCGAAATTCAACAACGGATCAAGACAAGTGAATAATCCTTGCTTGTTTGAATTTGATCGGGGTGTTGCTTTGATCATTTGCATTATGATTTTTATTCATAATTTTTAATTGTTATTTTGTCCGAAAATGGTTGCATTAAACGAAAGCCGACAAGTCAAAAACGTAAAATTTGACAACAATGTTGAAATAAAATGTGAATGTTGCGGAAAAGATTTGAACGATCAAAACGCAAAATTCATCGCAAAGAAAAAATATTGGTTTCATACGCAAGAAAAATGACACTATTTGTGCGTGGATTGTTTACGAAAAAAGCGTCAAGCAATGGAAATTTTTAATTCATAAAATAAAAAATGAAACGATTAGAAATATTATCGCGACTAATTTATCTTGTCGCACTTTGGGAAACATTGCAAGAAATAAAAACGACAAAATGAAAAATCCGGTTGGTTGTTTTGATCATTTCGCTTTGTGGATATGAATGTTTAGTTTTTATAAAATAAAAATGGATCAAAAAGAAATACAAAAATTGTTGAATAAATGTCGTATTGATTATGAATGAAAGCGGATGACGTTTCATCAAGCAACAGAAGTATTGAAAAAAAGTTCGCAGAAATTCACATGAAAGACGTGGACGCTTTGAAAAAAATTTGAGATTTACGACGTCATATATAATTTCGTTTGTGAATATCAAGAAAAGAAAAACAAAAGGATCATTGAAAAATATGCGAAAAAATTATATATTGAATGTTTTATTAAATAATATTTCAAAAAAATGTGACAGATTTATTCAGAAATAATTCAAGAAGAAGACAAACTTGTTTTATATATTATTGAAGATCACGAAAAGGGTGAAGAAATCAAAGATTGCATACCATTCACAAAAGACGATTTAATTGATGTATTTGAAAAATACGGTGGATCGTTTGTTCAATCATTGTGAAAATGTTTGCAATGTGCCGATCCAATCAATACATGAAAAATATTTGATACGTGGAAA
>JAZRGB010000014.1:0-26570 GCA_045643965.1 Candidatus Enterousia sp.
TATGGAATAACAATACGAACTGGTGACGGGCACACAATACGCGACGCAGCAACAAATGAAATACTGAACCCAAACGAAGATGTAAATATCGGTAACCATGTGTGGGTGGGTTGCAACACAATGATATTAAAAGGGGTAACAATTCCAAGTAACTGTATTGTTGGTGCATGCAGTTTAGTTAATAAAAAATTCTATGAAGAAAACGCTATCTTGGTTGGGGCACCTGCAACAATAAAAAAGCATAACATTATCTGGGAAAGATAAAAATTCATATACAAAGGGGATAAATTCTATGAATCCAATTATCGGTGAAGCATTTGGTTATATTTGCGGATTGTGCACAATGATTTCTTTTATCCCCCAGGCAATCAAATCAATCAGAACACGTAATGTTTCTGGATTATCACTGTCTATGTACTTGATTTATTGTACAGGACTGGTTTTTTGGATTTTATATGGAATATATCTGAAATCAATTCAGATGATTATCTGTGATGTTATCACACTGTTTTTCAGCGGAATTATTTTATACATGATTATCACCAAAAAATCTGATAAAATATAACCATATAACAAAAGGATTTTGTATGGCTGGTTTTTTTGTTTTTGGCGTACCACATGGCGAACAAATGTCAAAATGTAATGATGATACCAGAAATTTTTTACAAACATTTTACATCACTGACAGAAACGGCATACACAGAAAAATGTATCGTCGTCCAGGCAACGAAATGCACTATGTGTTTTTAGTATACCCGGATTCTGGCACAAAGTTTTTAGCCGCCGACGGCCGTCCAGGATCATATTTTGGCATGGACTTTGTTCTGCACGGCAAATACGCGGGCAACCCGAACAAAGTTTTTGATTTATTACAAGCCACATACGACGAATATGTAAAAAATAAGGTCATCCAAGAATTTCCAAACGGCAACAAAAAATGGATGCACGCAAATCTGGACGCAAATAACGATAAAATCGCCAGGGATATTGCAGCGGGCGTACAACACCTGTTACAAACAAGACAAGAATTAAATCTGACTGGGGAATTATTCCCAA
The DNA here is from genome assembly GCA_045643965.1 of Candidatus Enterousia sp. GTDB lineage: Bacteria > Pseudomonadota > Alphaproteobacteria > Rs-D84 > Rs-D84 > Enterousia. The sequence continues at coordinate 1,057 of JAZRGB010000014.1, forward strand.
TGTCACCCGCATCAAATCAACCACAAAGATCTTAAAAAAAACGCCGTTTCGGCGTTTTATTTTTGTTTATTATCTTTGACATTTGCATAAAAAACACACATACCCAAAACAGTTAATATCATTATTGCCAATCCCTTGCCTTTATCTTGTCTTGTAACAGGCACATCTGTTTTTTCTGTGTTATCAATTACTGGTGTTTTACATGGTTCACAGGCATTTAACATACTAATCACTGCCAAACCAGCCACCAATCGTGATGCATTACGTACAAATAAATTATTTAAACTATTTTTCATACACAACCCTTTGTTTCTATAAAGATTTATACAAAACAATCAAAATGTCAACTTTTTTATTGAATCCGGCTTTTTTTATGCTAATATTTTCTGAAAAGGCATTTTATGAAAAACAAAAACATCATAGCATTTGCAATATGCATCTTGTTGGCTTCTTCGGCAGAACTGGGATTAAAACACAAGATAAAAAAAGACAAAGAACAGATAAAGAAAGAACTGAACACTGTCTTGTTGCCAAATGCAGAAAAAAAATTAGACTCATTGATTTTAACACGCAGCATGTTGCGTGATAGCATTACATATTTTCAACACGAATTAAAAAAACAATCAAGATACACACAATTAAAGAAACAAATTCCAATAGCACAAGATATTTGTATAGATTTAGAATCTTTGTCCATGCAATGGCACCGCGAATATGCTAAAACAGAAGATGCGATTGCAAATTATGCAGATTCCACACAGATTCCACCCGTATTATTGCAAAGAATTTCTTATCTGACGAACGAAATTGTATCAACACCTGTGATGAACAATCAGCGTTTTGATTTTATATCTGAATTTTTGCAAAACACACTTGAATCATACATATCCTGTTTTGATTATCATAATCCTGATAATATTGAATCTGAATATGAAATTATTGATGGAATCTATACGACACTATGTCACGTCAAAGACTTGCTTTTTGCGATTGATAATTCACAAAATATCTTTGATAAAAAACAACTAAAAAATCTGAAGCAAAAAACAGACAAAGCGATTACAGAATTTTGTAAAATGCAATCTGAAAATCAAACACAATACATATCTAAGAAACTGTATTTGATGAAACGGCAAAATGATACAAACAACTATGCATTAAAAGAACACATGAAAAAGGTTGCCGGACTAAGATCAAAGTTTGCAGTTGATAGTTTATATAAAACACGAAAAAATAAAAACCACTAAATACGTGGTTTTTATTTTTTTCAAAGACAATATTATTTTATATGTTGGGCGGCATTAAATGCGTTAACAACCGCACGGGTACTTTTTGTTTTATTATACAATTCATCGTAATCGACATCTGTATTTTGTGCCGGTTGTGTTGCTGAACTTTTATGTTCCAGATACAATTCATCTGCAGCCTGCTTTTTTGCCTGTTGTGCAAAGAATTTATTGGCACGTAATTCGTTTTCACGTTCTGCAGCAGTTTTTTCTTTATTCAAAGAATCAATCCATGCCATATCTGGTTGTGCAACAGGTTTTACAATTTGTTCCGATTCCAGTTCTGAAACCAATTTGTCCAGATTCTGTTGTTTTGTTTCGTTTTCAAATTCACACAAGCCACCATTATTTATAACATTTTTACGATTTCTGGCGTTCTGTCTGTAATATTCCAGGACACGCTTGTTTTTTTGCGGTCCACGTTTTTCTTTGTACTTTGGAACATATTCCTGAGGATAATACAAATCCATTATCAGATTTAAAAATATTAACATAATTTCAATTGCCAATAATCTTTCATACTGTTTTACGATTTCAATCAAAGCCCACTGTGATAATTCCTTGTTATGTGTACCTGTATAAGATCTGATATCTGACGGTTTATTTACCGATGGCACTGGTTTATTAACAACAGGTTGATGTGCATCATGTTTATATTGGATATTTTCCCGATATAACGGCTGGGAAACAACTGGATACAATTTCATTTTCTACCTCTTCTTTGTATGCAAAATTTAACATAACAAAAAAATACGCATAATTTCAATATAATTATAGTTTTTTTTGGAGGAATTTTATGATATAATACACACATAAAAAAAGTACGAGAGAATGATTATGAAACACAAAATACCCTTTATTTTGTCTGTTTTATGTGCATCAACAGGCACATTACACGCAGACATTCTGCCATTAAATGATGCGTTACGTGCAACATATACCGCATGTATCGGTATTGATGAAAATTTGGCCGACCTGAAAAAGATGGCAGGTATCAATACTGCAATTACATCTGTCGGTACCGCCACAGGTATTGGTGCAACGGTTACAGGTATTGTAAAATCTTCAAAAGATGCAGAAATTGAAGAATTGGAAAAAATTCTGGAAGAAATCGATAAAATGCATCAAGAAACAACCCCTTTAACGGATGCAGAATTTGTAACATTTATGTCTGAATTTAATTCAGTATATAACACAACTTTGAACAACAAAGAATCTATTCAATCCGAAATTGATAAACTGGAAAAACAATCCAAGAGTTTGGGTAACTGGCGTACAGGTTTGATGGCAGGTAGTACCGCAACCAACTTGGCCGGTGCTATTATCGCATCCAAGAACACAACAGACGGCGAAATTACAGAACAAATCGAAGCCTGCAAGGTCGCTGTTAACAACCTGCGTCAATCAATAGTCCAGGCACGTATAAGTGGTGAAAATATATCCGAAGCAGAACAAATCGCAAACGCATGTGGCCAGTATGAATTTATTGACTTGTCAAAAATTAATACCAAGGCCAAGGGTGCAATGATTTCATCTGCAATTGGAACCGCGACCGGTTTAACAGGTACAATCGTTTCTGCCAGTGCAAATACAGACAAAGTTCGTTCTGACAACACAGCAGACGGCAAACAAAAAGAAAAGAACCTGAATTTAACATCTAATATCTTGGCAGGGGCAACAACAGCCGCATCTGCCACTGCAACAGTATTTAACGCAACACAAATATCAGCAATTAAAAAAGTTGCAGAAGTTGCCACAAATTGTACGGGGGTATTGAAATGAAGAAATTATTAATATTTTTATCATGTGCTTTTTTTGCAGTAAATGCATATTCTGCACCTATGTTAAACCCCAGTTCTGAAATATTAAATGCTGTGGCATCAAAACACATTACTGATGGAACCAATAAAAAAACAGCAATCAATACATACAAAGATAAATTAAAGGCAAACGGTGGTACCGGTGTAAGTGCCGCTGATTTATCAGAAGTTTGCAATGCTGGTGGCTTGGATCAAACCAAATGCACAGCATTCATATCAGACCTGAACGAAATGAGTAAGTTTTATGACGTATGTGCCAGTTCTGCAGGTGCACCGTCCGGTTCAAAATGCATTACTTTCTTCGCAGACACAGACGTTCAAGAATTATCCGCACGCGGTCTGATAAAACAATATGCAACTGTGCAATTAAATAAAGACATATTGGCATGCAAGAAAAATCCACGCAGTGCAAAAAACTTTTTTGGTGTTCCACAATATTTTCTGGCATGTCGTTCTGTAAACACAGGGGCTGCGTACGAATTCGAATTTGATGACATAAAAGAATCAATCGACGATACCATCAAAGGCGAAATTGCAGACGCACTGTGCAGAATGTATGGATTTACATCAAAAAATGGAAACAGCAAAATGTGTAAAAACGCTGCTGCAGGCACAAATCAATGCAAAACACTGAATGACGCAGCATTGACATTTGGTGCATCTGCACGCGTATCAAAAAATGAGCCAACATGGTGCATTTTTGAATTTGACGTTGTTACAAAGAAAAGTCAATTAAAGACAGCATGTAACATTAACAACTTTGTATTCCATACCGGAATTCAAGTTCAATCCGACTCTGGGTTTATGGATACATTGAAACAACATGTCGCCCAAAAATGCGGAACCGCACCACAAAGCGTTACCTGCAGTGACAACTTTGTAACATACACAGGCGAAGGAAAGAAGAGCAGAAAAGACGACATTGTTTCATGTTCATACAATGGCCAACAAATAGACTTTGTTTTTGACGACGTCAACGAAGCGATGAATTACCTGGCCAAAGCTGGTAAACAAGGCATGTTGTGTATAAACAGCAATGGCGTATTTGACGGAAAAAATTGTGCTGCAGTTGGCAAAACACACTGTGAAGCATTACAACGTCAAAACGCTGAAACCTGTCCAGATTGCAAAGATATATCTTGGGATGAAAAAAGCGGCTTATGTATATTAAAATCTGCAAAAACTGCATCTAACATAGAAAAAACTATTAAAATAGCCGGCGTTGCTACTGCTGCAGTAGTGGCTGTAGCAGCATCCGCTTTGAGCATGGGTACAGCCGCCCCAGGTGCAATGGTCTTAGTTGCAAAAATCGGCTTTTGGACAACCGCTGCAGGTCAAGCAATGGTTGTATCTTCAGAAATCGCTACGTCGGTAGGTGTATTTGAACCATTTATAAAAAAAGCAAATCCTTGTATAAATTCTAGCGATTATGCATGTGCAGTAGATTTGGTAACGAGTGAATTAAATCGCATGCAAAGTTACTCTGAAGATCTTACAGACACAGAAGCTGATGCATTAGATAAAATATTCGTTAAATTATTGGACAAGATTCCTGTAGAAGACCCATTTTGGGAAAATTTCTGGGGTAATCCTACATTCTTTGATTGTCCAAACCCAAATGATCTATCAACCTGCGTAGCAAAAGAGAAAATACAAGCATGGCAAGCAGTCAGAGGTGTCGGGAATACTCTTACTATGATTGGTGGATTACTTACTATTACTTCAAGTGTCGGAACAAGATTTATAAATACACGTGACGTTTGTCAGGCAAAAATCTTGGGACATCCAAGATGGGGTAGCAAAAGTCCTGTAACATTTATTGCTCAAAGTGGCACACGTGGACGCCTTGCAACAATTGCAGAACTTGGTGGCATGAATAATAAAGCATTTATTGCAAAGCATGGTCTTAAAATGGGACAAACGTTTATGCTTAACCTAAAAACAGGACAAGTTGTTACCAATATGGTGTCAAGCACAAGTGCCGCCCTTACAGGTCTGATACCATTAGTTGTAGGTGCAGGCGATTCAATATACCACATAGTTGATGATGATACCGATTTTGCATATTCAAAAAACAGTAAATCGCAAACACCGGATCCTGTTCCAACGCCAACACCAGATCCTGTGCCGGTACCAACACCAGATCCTGTGCCGGTACCAACACCGGTACCAGTACCAGATCCAACACCGGTACCAGTACCAACACCAACGCCGGTACCAGTACCAGATCCAACACCGGTACCGGTACCAGATCCAACACCGGTACCAACGCCAACGCCGGTACCAGTACCAACACCAACACCGGCACCAACGCCAACACCAGTTGTTACACCGGTTACACCAGTTGTTACACCTGTGACACCAGTTGTTACACCAACAACTGACCCTGTGACACCACATCAGGTTGATAAAAAACCAAACACTGCATTGATTGCAACTGCCAGCGTTGTGGGTGCATTGGGTGTTGGTGGACTGATTGGCGGATTGGTTGGCATGGACAACGATAAAGACAAAGATAAAAACAACACAAATGCCAATAACAATGTCGTTGTTCCTGTTGTTCCTGTGGTGCCAACAACACCAGACAAACAAGAATCAGCATCGTCTATTAATTCTGTGGCTGCTGGTGTTATTGGATATGTTGGTAACGATGCAATAACATTGGTACCAATGCCAACATCGCAAAACACAACTGCACATATTGTAAATATTAACAATAATGCTGTGGCGGTTGTAAACTGGCGTGGACATTATCTGCCGTTCTATACCAGTACGTCCAGTGCACAATGGTTCCCACTGTTGGGTATTGGTGCAAACGGCGGTTGGTTCAATACATACCCACAGACAAATATTCCACAGATTGATAATATTGCTGCAATTATGGGTCACAAATTACCTGTTACAACAGTGGCCCAGCAAATCAGTTCGTTGCCAACACCACGTGGTGACGCATATCAAATTATCAACAAGGAATTTGTAAATGGCGTTATCCAAAAATACAATGGTTCATTTACACCACAAGAACAACAGTTATATAACAATAACTTCTATTTGATAAAGAACTTGTTCTAAATAAAAATGCCCCAAATGGGGCGTTTTTTATTGTTTATTTTTATCAAAATATAATCTGGTATATGCATCCATAACATCAACCAAAAATCCACGATAACCAAATTTATCCCAGTGATGATCTGCACAATACAGCCCTGTTTTAAACGAACAGAAATCTGCACCTTCCCAATCAATAAAACCAACAATATCATACGTTTCTGGGTTCAAAATAAAATTTTGACCAATATCATTATGAAACCAACCGTATAAATATCCTGGCTTTGCTGTCTTGGTCGGTTTTAAATCACGAATTTCAACCGGGTCAGCACAACCAATTTCATATACAAATTTTGCAATTTGATTCGCAATATGTTCGCGTTGCTTTATCGCAATACGCGGTGGAATTTCACCCAATACGACACCTGGGAAAAATTCATATTTACGTACTGCAATATTATTCCACTTTATAATTTCCATTTCTGGAATCTTGAATTGTGTATGTTTACGCAATGCAGTCGTTATACGCAATTCACGTAATGCACGTACAGCCCCATCATCTGTCAGCGGAAATTTAAAAGCAAACTGTGAATTAACCAAGACAATAAAATTCTTGCATCCGCCGCCAACACACGTTGTTATTTTTGCGTTTGTATCACCAATATATTCACGCACAAATTTAACAAATGGTCGTGTATTATATCGAATCTTTACACGTGTTAAATCACGCATCCGCTTGTTTGGTATAAAACCACAAATAATATTAGAAAACAAATGACGCCATTTCATAATATGCCCTTTTTTTTCATTATAATAATAAAAATAAAAATTTTACAACAAGGAAAAGTTTCATTTGAAAAATATGAATATAAGTTTTAATATTGCTGTCGGTACGCTCCCATCGTCTAGCGGTTAGGACATCAGATTCTCATTCTGGTAACACGGGTTCGATTCCCGTTGGGAGTGCCAGTTCTGACTTTGGTCATGCTGGACAACGGCGAATCTCTTGACACAATCCAACCGTTCATTGCTAATACAAAATTATTTTTATTGTTGACAACTTGTATTTTTGTACTATAATTATCACATAATATAACATTAAGGATACAAAATGGACTTAAAAAAATTAGCATTTAGAAGCGGCCTGATTACAGGTGCAATCGTATTAATTGGTGGTTCTGCAATATTAACTTATGACCAAAAACCTTTTTATCAGGAAGATTTAGACGATACACGCCGTATGGCAAATGGCATCGAACGTTATATATATGGGCAATACGAATACTTTGATGCAGTTGCAAAACAAGAATCAAAAGCACATCCAATTTGGCATGAAATTGATTCTATTGAAAACTTAAGTGCCCAGGGCACTATACCTTATTATGAAGCAGAACATAAGGTAGATTCTTTGTGGAACATCTTAGATTCTATCAGAATGGACATTTCTAATAAACATGCAGACAACTGTCCAGAATTGGTTGAAGCAAAAGCAAGATTAATCAAAGCATACAATAAAATCGATAAACTGACCCAAGATAGCATTGAAAACGATTCAATCAACAGCCAGCCTTGGGGACCACGTTTTAAAAAGAACTGGAACAAAATATTCTGTAATCATAAAAAACGTTAAAAAAAATCCCCATCTGGGGATTTTTTATTGCAATAAACTGCGTGCTGCCTCTAAGAAACTGATTGCCATATCTATATCAGCGTTATTTATTTTTGGTTGCACCGCTGTTACAGCAACAGGCTGGGCAGAAATTTGAATATTTTCAACCGATATTTGTTCTGTTGCAGTTGGTAAACTACCATCGTGCAACATTTTTTTTACACCAGCGATTGTCATACCATGCGTATATAACAAATCTTTGATAACAAATAATTTATCAACGGTTTCTGCACGATAATATCTGCGACCACCCGCCCCTGTTGTCGGTTTGATAGCAGATGGGAATTGCTTTTCCCAATACCGCAACGTATGTGCCGGAACACCTAAACGTTTCGACACATCGTTTATCGATGAAAAATACTCTTTGTTTTCCACAGTATGTTACCCTGTATTTATTCTGCAACAACTTCTGTTACTGTTTCTTCTGCAGATTCTTCTTCAGATGCACCTTCGATTGCGATTGCAGATACAACTTTTTCATTTTCTGCTGTACGGAACAATGTTACACCCGCGGTTGAACGACCAGCAATACGTACATCATGTACAGGCGTACGGATAATCTTACCACCGTCTGTTACCATAATAATATCCTGATCATTTGTCACAGGGAATGAACCTGCAACGGCAGTGTTTTTACCGCCCAGTTTAATATTTGCAAATCCACCACCGCCACGATGCGTCAAGCGATATTCATAAGAACTGGTACGTTTACCAAATCCGTTTTCTGATATCGTCAGGATAAATTCTTCGCGTGCCGCCATCTGTGCCATTTTTGCATCATCCAATACCAAAGTTGTTTCTTCTTCGTCAGCAGACGCTTCTTCTTCAATACCGGTTTCTGCACGACGTGCCGCACGAGATTGCTTGATATAAGCCGCACGAACAGCAGAATCAGATTCACCATGATTCAACATTGCCATACCAATAATCTTATCATCAGCACCCAATGTTATACCACGAACACCTGTTGAATTACGTCCTGCAAATACACGAATTTCTGGTACCGCAAAGCGGATTGCACGACCACGATACGTTGTCAGCAATACATCTTGATCTTCTGTACATGGCAGAACAGAAATCAAACTGTCACCTTCGTCCAATTTCATCGCAATCTTACCGTTGCTGCGGATTGAATCAAAATCGCTCATACGGTTACGACGAACTGTGCCAGATGCAGTTGCAAACATCAAGAAATGTTCTTTGTCAGATTCTTTGACGCGTTCTGCCTCTTCTTCTGGGACCGGCAATATTGCTGTGATTGTTTCGCCCTGTTCCAGTGGCAACAGGTTAATTAATGGACGTCCCTTGGCAGCAGCGGCCGCTTCTGGTAATTTGTATGTTTTTAATTTATAGCATAATCCCTTGGAACTAAAGAACAATAATGGCGTATGTGTATTTGCAACAAATACTTGGACAACATAATCGTCTTCTTTTGTTGCCATTGCATTACGTCCTTTGCCGCCACGTTTCTGTGCACGATATGTATCCAATGCAACACGTTTGATATAACCAGTATTAGATACAGTTACAACCATATCTTCACGTGCAATCAAATCTTCGATATCAATATCAATTTCTGCATCAGAAATTTCTGTACGACGTGGCGATGCCCAATTATCACGAACAGCGATTGTTTCATCACGGATAATCTGAACAATTCTTTCGTAACTGCCCAAGATTTCCAACAAATCACGAATCGTTGCACCCAATGATGTTAAATCATCGTGAATTTTATCACGTTCCAAACCAGTCAAGCGATGTAATTGCAATTCCAAAATTGCACGTGCCTGATCTTCGGACATAAAGAACATACCATCTTTGTATTCTGTATTTGGATCATCAATTAACTGAATATAAGATTCAATATCACTTGCACGCCATCCGCGTGAAATCAATGCTTCACGTGCGGCTTCTGGATTTGGACTGGATTTAATCAATTCAATAACTTCGTCCAAATTACCAACTGCAACAGACAAGCCCAACAATGTGTGTGCACGATTACGTGCCTTGTTCAAATCAAAGATTGTACGACGGCGAATAACTTCACTTCTAAATTCAATAAACGCATCCAAAACACCACGAACATTAAACAACATTGGGCGTCCACGATTCAACGCCATCATGTTCACTGGGAAACTTGTTTGCATTTCTGTATATTGGAACAAGTGATTCAATACAACATCAGCAATCGCATCACGTTTTAATTCAATAACGATACGCAAACCTTCTTTGGATGATTCGTCGCGAATTTCAGAAATACCTTCGATTCTTTTATCTTTTATCAGTTCGGCAATTTTGATAATCATTTGTGCCTTGTTAACCTGATATGGTATTTCGTCAACGATAATTGCCTGGTGATCACGAAAATCTTCGATATGTGTTTTTGAACGAATAATAATAGAACCACGACCTGTTGTGTGTGCCTTGTAAGCACCCGCATGCCCCATAATCATCGCACCTGTTGGAAAATCTGGCCCTGGGATAATAGAAAACAATTCATCATCTGTAACATCCTTGTTATCCAGAATCGCCAAAATACCGTTACAAATTTCACCCAAATTATATGTTGGAACATTTGTTGCCATACCAACAGCAATACCAGAACCACCATTAACCAAGAAATTTGGGAACTTAGCCGGCAATACAACGGGTTCTTGTAACGAGCCGTCAAAGTTTGGCTGCCAATCCACCGTATCTTTGTCCATATCGTCCATCAACGACGCACCAAGTTTAGACAATCTTGCTTCGGTATAACGCATTGCAGCAGCCTTGTCCCCGTCACGCGAACCAAAGTTACCCTGACCCTGAACCAACATTTCACCCATGGAAAAATCCTGCCCCATACGAACCATCGCTTCGTAAATAGAACTGTCACCATGTGGGTGATACTTACCCATAACATCACCGACAATACGTGCAGATTTTACAGTTGGCTTTGTCGCAGGTGCAACATCATTCATAACATACAAGATTCTGCGATGCACAGGTTTGCATCCATCACGAACATCTGGCAATGCACGATCAACAATAACCGACATCGCATAGTCCAAGAAACTGGTACGCATTTCATGTTCCAAAGAAGACTGTGGAACACGGATTTCATTTACTTCATTGATATTTTCAGACATAGTACCTTTCCCTAAGTTTTTCACATATCAAACATAGCAGATTTTTGCACTTTTGGTCAAGAAATAATGCCAAAAAAATGCATTGACAAAACAAAACTTTGTGATTAAATAAAAAACAACAAAAAATCAAAGGAAACAAATATGTTTTTACCATTTTGGAAACTTTTTGTATATATGTTCACATATTACATGATTATCGAAGGCCTGAAACAGGTCGGTTTGATAAAATCTAAATAAAAAGGTTGCGTTTTTATTAAACCTGTGATTAAATAGACGCACAAACGGATTTTTTCCATGGTGTTTATGATGCTGCTCGAACACGGTGGAAGCAAAGGAAACAATAAATAAACGTAAGGAAATAAGTCATGGCAACAAAACGTACCTATCAACCATCTAAGACACGTCGTGTTCGCACACATGGTTTTCGTGCCAGAATGGCAACAGCTGGTGGACGTGACGTATTAAACCGTCGTCGTGCATGTGGTCGTAAAAGATTGGCCACAACAGCCGCAAATTAATAAGACCGCCAAATGGCGGTTTTTATTTTTTTATTTTTATCATTGACAAATCGACACATTGTGCAACAATATACTTAAGATGATTATCAATTTCGAACTTTTAAAGAAAGATATTTTACATCTGATAAAACACTCTGTCGTCAATTCCACAACGACAAACGGGTATTCTGTGTACTCAATCGGCGACAATTTATCTGCTCCTGAATATATACTATCTGCATGTTATTCACATACAGACGCATTTGACGTTTGGAACAAATATGAAATATACCCAAAAAATATGCCACCATTGCAACTTATCCTGCCAATGAATACAGACATTGACGACCAGTATGCAAAAGACTTTTTGATGCTGTTCAAAAAATGTTCCGACAAAGTCAAGGCCCAAGAAAACATGGCACAGCACAATATGTTCTTACGCACAGCGATTATTAATCATTCGGGACACATGCATTAAATCGCACGAACCACACGACAAAATGTAACACCATATACTGCGGACGCACCTGCACGCATCAGAACACGACGTAATTCCGAAAAAGTTGCACCAGTTGTCATAACGTCATCAACCAGCAAAATTCTTTTGCCACGCACCTTTTCCAAATTAACCACACTAAACACACCATGAATATTTTCTGCACGTTCGCGTGCGTTTTTATGCCCCATATCAGGACGATAAATACGTTTAACAGAATCCAAATCTAATTTTACATTTAAAACTTTTGCAATCGGCCGTGCCAGTAACGTCGCCTGATTATAACCACGCTTGAACAAACGTCTGTTTGCCAATGGCACTGGCATAACAATATCAACATCGACATCAATATCGCCTAATGCCCACATCATCGCACGCGACATAAAGTGTGCATATTGCACACGCCCAGCATGCTTGAACGGCAACATTGCAGAACGCGACGCTTCATCATATACACACGCAGATCGTATCCAATCCAATTCGCATTTCCCAGATGCACACGTTGGACAAAGTGGCGTACCACCAAAATCTAAATCACCAGGAAACGGATAACCACACTTTACACATTTTGGAGAATCAATCCAATTCACAGACATCCAACAATCTGCACATAATTCACCATGTGTTGATACCGGCGTGTCACATAACGGACACGCCGGCGGAAACAAAAATTCAATCAGTTTATTAAATATTTTTACCACGACATACTTTTATAAGTTTTCTTGCCCGTGTTATCGCCAAATATATTATATTGTTGTTGTGTTAACGTATCATATTGATCACCAGAAATAATACGCAATACAAATCCTGATTCTTGACGACTAGACAACACAGGAACAATTCTTTGTTTTGAAACACCGTTATCCGTCAAAACCTGTTCAACAATTGCCAAACGACGTGCCGCCAACTTTCTATTATCTGTATTCTTGGTCATATATTCTGGAATCGCAACTTGAATTGCACGTGTTGGCTTGTTCACAACAATACCTGCATATTCTGTTAACAAATTATAATTCGCACGCGACAACGCAGAATCATCTTCACGGAACTTTATCTTTATTTCCAATGGTCTGATACCACCTTCTGTTTCTGATAAATCACGTTTTGCAGTAAAACCTTCGACAGACGAAGACATATCACTGGCAACATCAAAACTATCATCAATAGAATATGTAGATAAATGTTTATTTTCTGATAAAAACGTCTTTCTGAACGCATTACGCAATTCATTTGGTGTCATTTTTGTCATATCTTCACGAACACTGGCGATACGTGGGGACAAATTCTTTTCAACCTTACGTACAACGACATCACTGTCATCCATATCTACAACCATACGACGCAATGACACATGTTCTGGCATACTGTCCGCCGACGCAACAAGAGGTTGTGACACAGTTTGTGCAACAGGTGCCGCAATCACACGACTTGATACAGTACGAACGCTTTCTTCGGCACGTTTTTGTAAATCAACCAAACGTGCAATCTGAGTATCTATTTCAGGCGTTACGACTGGCTTTTCTGTCACAGACGCAACACGTGCCACAGATGCACTGGTTTGGTCAATTCTCTCCTCTGGTAACTGGGAATCTGTGCGATACACAGAAAATTCATTTGGGCGTGGCATACGTAAAGCAACATCATTTTTAGCCCACAAATCCGAACTTGGGCGATTTGGGACCAACACATCATTTGCCATTACAATCTGTTCACCCGAATCGACGTTCTTTACAGGTGCTTTTTTAGCAGTACGTGCAACGACCTTTTTCGTTCTGGTAGATTCAGCCTTGGCCACTGTTTTAACAGGCGTTTTAACAGATGTTTTAACATCACCTTCGCCAAACATAGCACGTGCAGAAACACCGCCAGATGCAACATTTACAACAGGTAAACGTGCACTTGCAAACGATGGCAATATAACAAACATAGACAATACAGAGATTGTAATACGACGCATTTTTCCTTCCCTTACGATTTTATCATAGAACAAATGACGAATCGCACGCAAGCATAAAATGCATCAAATAATTAAAAACAGTTTTTATTTTGTTACTTCATCTGCAATTAAATTTACAGCATTATTTTTTACCAGTGCTTTTTGTGCCATTTTTGCCAAACGAGATGGATTATCAAACAAATCGTTTAATGTCGAAGTCAACCAACGCTGAGTAAATTTAGATTGTTCTATTGCAAAACCACCACCAGTTTTTGCAAAACTGTCGGCATTGGCAGCCTGATCTGGATTTATACCCAATGGCACAAATATCGCAGGACGTCCAACCGTCTGCAATTCAACAACCGTGCTGGCACCACTACGTCCGATTACTAAATCTGCCCCAACAATCGCACCTGCCATATCGTGTATAAAAGACAAAACATTTGCATGAATTTTGTTGTCTGCATAAAACTTTTGCAATTTCGAAACATTTTCTGGACGCGTTTGATGTGTAACAAAAATCTTTTTATTTTTCATCGCAGCAACCGCACCTGGGACAATATCATCCAAAATTTGTGCACCCAACGAACCACCAGTTACCAATAATTTCATATCACCAGACAGCGGACTGCCTGCACACGACATAAAATCAGAACGAACTGGCAAACCAGTATAAACAACACGCGTTGCCGCATTTGTTATACCAGATACATTTGGAAAACTGGTCATTAAGGTTTTAACCCAGCGCATAGCAAATTTATTCGCACGACCAATAGCCGCATTTTGTTCATGTAAAAATGTTGGAACATGCCACAAATGTGCTGCAAACACAGCAGGTACAGACGCATATCCACCAAACGCAACAACCCTGTCAGGACGCAAAAACATAAAACGCAACGACAACGCTGCCGCTGACACTGCTATTTTAAACAAAGCATACATTTGTTTTATTCGACTTTTTGCACCAACACCTGACGCCCAAATGTGTACAACATGTGCTGATTTTGGTTTGTCACGTAAAACCATTTTACGCACACGACCATCACAAGAAATAGTCACCGTATGACCACGATTTACCAATTCTGTCGCAACACTAAGTGCTGGAAAAACATGTCCACCGGTTCCACCTGTTGCAATCCATATTTTCATATTTCCATCCTTTTACTGTTTCCATTTATCTTCACGAACAAGTGCCAAGATAAATCCAAATAACAAACAATATCCCAAGAACGAACTGCCCCCCGACGATATAAACGGCAATGTCATTCCCTTGGTTGGCATCATTCGTAATGTTGTTGCCAAGTTAAAACAAGACTGAATCGCAAATAACGCTGTCGTACCACAGATTGCATACAACACAAATTTATCACGTACAGTTGTGGCAGTTAAAATCAATCGACGTATTATCAAGAACAACAATACCAGCAAAAAACAACCTGCAAGAGCACCACCATCTTCGACAACGGACGCATAAATAAAGTCTGTGTGTGCGTCTGGCAAACTTTCTTTGGCGAATGCTTCATCACCCATACCAAACAAACCACCCTGGCGAATTGTACTGATTGACAATCCAACCTGACTGCGTGGATCAAGCGGACTGAACAAATCCATAAAACGATTTCTTACATGTGAATGGAACATAATCGCAAGAACACCAACACCAATCACAGTCCCAATCATTGGTACCAAAATCTTGTATGGCAAACCTGCAACAAACATCATTGCACCAACACAACCAACATACAAAAATGTTGTACCAACGTCTGGCTGCAAGAACAAGATTAATAACACACACAAAAAAGGTATCGTATATGTCCACCAACTGAATAAACCAAAACGCCACGCATATTTATTCAAAAACATATTCTTAGCCTTGGAATATCTTTCTTCCATTTGTGCCAAAAACCATGCAGTTATAATTATCAAACCTGGCTTCATAATATCAGATGGCATTAAACGCACCCCACCGATAACAGCCCAACGTTCTGAACCATGACTGGCCACAGGATGAATAACTGTCCACATCAGCAACAGCAAACATACAACCAAATTTAATACAGATATTCGCAAGACCCATTTCTTGTTAAACATACTGAAAACAAACAGTGTTCCAATACCAACAATATAAAACGGTATCATTTTATGCAGAAAAAAATACGAACTTAAACCTTTTCGCAGTGCCTGAACAGAACCAGCGGATATAACGCATATCACACCAACAAAAATCAGCGTTAAAATCCACCCCAACAAACGGCGATCGATTTCAAAATACCAACTAGTTAATCCACTGTCTTCACTACGCTTTAACCCGAACATTTTTACCCATCTTTATGCAAATTTCAAGAACACTAATGCCAAACCAGAAAACAATATTGATAATACAAAAAATCTTTCTACAATCTTGGTTTCCGGCCATCCCAATTCTTCAAAATGATGATGCAACGGTGCACGCAAGAATACACGACGACCCGTGCCGGATATTTTACGTGTTATCTTGAAATACATTGTCTGAATAAATGATGACAGCAAAATCAAAACCATCATACCTGCTGCCAAACCCATCACCAATTCTGCTTTTAACAACATGGCAACAGTACCCATAAATCCACCCAACGCAAGTGAACCAACATCACCCATAAATATCGATGCAGGCTTTGCATTATACCACAAGAACCCAAGTACCGCACCGAATGCTGCACCCAATACAGCGTACAAACCACTGGCCATCGGCAAGAACATTACTGTATCCATAAAACCAATTCTGGTTGCACCGTACAGTGCTACAACCAGCACAACCAATACAGGCATATACAATTTAGATAGCATTCCATCCAAACCGTCTGTGATATTTGTTGCATTTGCACTGCCACAAATTACAAAGTACGCAAAAACATAATAGAATATACCCAATGGCAAAATAATACTGGCACCAATTGATAATGAATATTCTGGGATATATGGCGGCATTGTTTTATTAATCAAATATGCCAAGATAACAACAAACACACCTTCGACAACAAGGCGGGTCAATGGCGACAGACCATTAGACGCCTTTTTAGATTGAGACGTAACTTTTTTATAATCATCAACAAAGCCCAACACTGCAAACATAACCAATGCAGCCAATGCAATCCAACCTGTTGGATTATTCAACGGCATAAATAATACTGCACCCAACAATATAGCCGTAACGATTAAAATGCCACCCATTGTTGGTGTACCTGCTTTTTTGCGATGTGCATCTGGAACATTTTCACTGATTGGTTGGCCTTTTTTCTGCCATGCACGCATAGCAGCAATAAACGGACGGCCCAACAACAGCATTGTCATAAAAGCGACAAAAAAACCACCTGCAAACTGTGTCCAGCCACTGGCAAAAAACATAAGATTGTGATTTATAAAATAATCTGTCAGCATAAAAAATCCTTTTGTTCCTTTTATGCTGATATTTTATCACAAAACGTCGAATAAACAAATCTAATTATGATTAAAATATTCCACCAACAACAGCATTGGTGTCAGACGCTGTTTTCTTTGGTGCAGGATTTGGCTTTTGCCCCTGTTTAAATACTTCTTGGATAATCGTACCATTTGGATCAGCAGACGCAGATGCACCACTGCGACGATTAACACGCATAAATGTCATACCATCTGGTACAGAAAAAGGCTGATTTTTTTCATCTTTTAATGCAACACGCATAAAGTCTGCGAATACACGTGCAGCCATGTGCGAACCAGCACCACGTCCCAACGGCTTTGGTGTATCATACCCCAGATAAACACCTGCAATTAAATTCTTGGAGAAACCAATAAACCAAACATCTTTGACATCATTTGTTGTACCTGTTTTTCCGGCGATTGTATGCCCAGATACACGTGCCTGCTTACCAGTACCGCGTTCAAC
Source organism: Candidatus Enterousia sp. (assembly GCA_045643965.1). Taxonomy (GTDB): domain Bacteria; phylum Pseudomonadota; class Alphaproteobacteria; order Rs-D84; family Rs-D84; genus Enterousia. Next base: position 18,841 of record JAZRGB010000014.1, read on the forward strand.
CACACCTTGTAACATAGACACCATTTGATACAGGCTTTGTGGGTCAGATAACGTTTCTGAAACATCATTATATGTCGGTGGTGTTAAATCGTCAGACCATGCGACAATTTCTGATTTTTCACCCCCTAATACACGGCCATATCTGTCTTCGATATAGTCAACCAGTTTTGGCTGAATTACATGACCACCATTAACAAACGCAGAATACCCCAACACCAATTTTTCCAATGTTGTTTCGCCAGAGCCCAATGCCATTGATAAATTCATATTCTTCATATCAGATGGATATACACCAAAACGTTGTGCAACTTCTATTGCGTTCTGTGTACCAATTTGTTCCACCAAACGTACTGTTGTGACATTACGTGATGTTTCCAACGACAAACGTAATGGCACATCACCCAAGAATTTTTTGTCGTAATTTTCAGGTTTCCATAATGTATCATCTTCACGCCAACCAACGATTGGTGCGTCCAACAACATCGTCTGTGGTGAATAACCACGTTCCAACGCTGCCAAATACACAAAAGGCTTTATCGTGGAACCAATTTGACGATATGCCTGGGTTGCACGATTAAAAGAACTTTCATGGAATGAACGCCCACCAGCCATTGCAACAATGCGACCTGTGTGCGGATTCATCGCAATAATGGCACCTTGTAATTTATCACTGCGTCCATTATTAAAAGTATCCAGTTCTTTGTTCAATGCAGCAGATGCAGCATACTGTAATTCTGGGATAATAGTTGTTTTAATATACAACCCATCATTATACAATTTTTCACGCCCCAGTGTACCCAATAATTGACGACGTACATCTTCGGCAAAGTATTGCAATTCTTCGGACATCTGCTCGGTAAAACCACTGTTGATATTCAAATCTTCGGCCGCCGCAAGGTCTGCATCAGACTGTGATATAAAACCTTCGTCAACCATGCGACGCAAAACATAGTTTCTGCGTTCAACAGCACGATCGCGATTATTTGGTGCCTTGGGCAAAGATGCCAAGAACGCACATTCCGCCAGTGATAATTCTGATACAGGTTTATTAAAATACATTAATGCAGCAGATCCCACACCGTATGCACGTGCACCCAAGAATATTTGATTTAAATACAGTGTTAAAATATGTTCTTTGGAAAAAGCACGTTCCAATCGTAATGCTAAAATCGCTTCTTTTATTTTTCTGGAAATCGTTCGTTCAGATGTCAAAAAGAAATTTTTTGCAACCTGTTGTGTAATTGTTGATGCACCAGATAATGTGGTATTTGCCCCAAACATACGCAGCGTATTATTCGCAACAGCACGAACTACACCCTGAACATCAATACCTGGATGTGTCCAAAAATTTTGATCTTCTGCAGCGATAAACGCATTAACCAACTGTGGTGGTAAATCTGCATAATCAATAAAAACACGTCTTTCTTCGGCATATTCAATCAACAATGAACCGTCCGCCGCATACAAGCGTGTTGCAACCGGCGGTGCATACGTTGCCAACTTTTTATAATCAGGCAAATCATTACCGTATATCAGTATTAAAACAGCCAATGTTGCGACACCGACAACAAATGCCCAAAAGAAAAAATTGAAAATAATCCGCAGGATTTTTTTGAATTTCATAATGTATAAATTTTACTATAAAAAAATGAATTTGCAAGTAGGGATATAGTATCAAAAACAAGACATAAAAAATCCCCCAAACGGGGGATTTTTTTATTCCATACTTGTTGATATTACATCACCGAATGTACCAACTTCGTCAGAACCGATGTAACAATGGATTTTCGAACCAACATTGTCCATAAATTCTTTGACAGCTTCTTGTTCGGCTTTATCCAGTTGTGCGTTTTGTACGCTGTCTGTGATATAGTAACCCAACAAACCACCACCAACAGTACCCAGTGTTGCACCCAATATTGTGCCACCGTGTTTCTGCCATGTATTCTTTTCTGTTTCATCTTCTGAATATTCAATTTGATAACACAGTGTTTCGATACTGCTGATTGCTGTCTTTAATGCAGTTGCAGCATTTGTTGCAGCGGTTGTTGCACCAGGAAGAGCATTTTTCTGTACTTCAGTTGCAGTCGTTTTACTTGCTGCTTCCAGTGCAGTTTTATATTCACCAACCTTTGTTTCCCAATCGTTTCTTTTGGTGTTGTATTCTTCAATTACAGAACTGCTGTTTTCAACTTTGTACTTTGACAACAAACGTTGTGCTGCAGAAATCGAAGTACCAACAGTGCTGCTGACATCAGCATAAGATACCGCACTTCTTGCTTGGGATGCATAATTTGCACACTTGTTTGCATCTGTTTCTGCATTGCTTTTTTCTTTTTTAACGTTCTTTTTATCCAACAGACCTGTGAATGCTGTACCGTCTTGGATTGCATCACCCAAGAATGCACCACCAGTACCCAAACCAACAGCACCCAATGCAGTCATCCAACCTTTGATTTTTGGTTGTGCTGCTTCGGCATCTGCACGTGCTGCTTCACCAACATTGGCTGCGATTTCTTGCAGTTTTTCGTTTGGAATCCATGAACCGCATGTGAACGCGTCACCTGCAGCAAAGTATGTTGTTGCCCAATCTGTACCCTTGGCAATTGCATCTTGGATATATTTATCATCAGATTGCAAAGATATACGGATACGGCAGAAAGAGCCATACAATTCATTACTTGCCACGAACTGATTTGGTTTCAAACCAGAACTTGGATATGATGTTGGAACCTTGTTATTTTTCAACTTTGCCCACATATATGTAGATGCAATGTCTTTGTTACCCATAATACCGCCGTTGTTTGCAGCAATACAGTCGTTTTGCTGTTTTGTCAGTTTGGCGTTATATTTTGCCTGGGCTTCTTTTTCCAAATCATAAATCAAGTCTTTGAACAATGATTGTGCTGCCTGGGACTGAACATATGTTGTATATGATATCATCACAGGTTCACTGTACACGCCGTTTGGACCAAAGTCATTACATACACCAACTTCGCCCTTGGTGTCTGTGCACAATTTACGGCCATTTTCATCTGTATCTTGAACTTCTTCTGTTTCTTTTGTTACAGCTGTTGCAGAACCTGCATCATACCAGCCGGAACGTGTATCTGTTGCACTGCCCCAACCTGCTGTTGTATTATCGGACTTTTTGTATTTTGCACGTTCGATTGCCAAATGTTCTTCACAGATTGGTGCGTTTTTAACAGTATCAACACACAATCCCAAAACAATTGTATAATCCAGAACACCACCAACCTTGTTCATAGATTTATCAAATGATGTTTCGCCTGTATTTGTCAGATTTGAATAAATATCTGTACGGTTGCGATAGCAATTTACATAATCTGCACCACACAATGATTTTACACAGCCAGTTGCGACTGCTTGACATTGTTTTTTCATACCTGCGATTGCAGCGTCATTATAATTTAAAGACAATGAAGAATTCAAACCCGCAACAACACCAATTGGATCATTTGAACCGGCTGCTTTCTTTGGGAACAATGTTGTAAATGCATCTTCTTGAACATATGCATAACTGTAATCAGCATTTTTTACAGATTCAAATGCATACTGACAATTTGGATCTGTATTTGCGATTGCACTGCACCCTGTTTTAATTTCTTCATACGTTGCATTACCGTTGATTGTGTTTTCACCAGCACTGCTGAACACCTGAGAATAACATGCAGCACCAGAACCGCCCCCACATGTACGCATTGCACATTGTGTAATCGCTTGAACACACTTGTCTTTTGTTTCTTTATCAAATTCCTGCATCAAGCCTTGGATTTTTGAAGTCAGTGTAGATTTACGATCATTATGTGCAGATGAAAATACTTCATCAATATAATCAGGATCAGACAAATCTTTCTTGGATGGTGTTTTACCCAAGAATGTCATGTGACAATATTTGTTCGAACCGATTGTATCTGAACAACTGGAACGCAGATAACGATTAATCTGACTGGTTGACAAGATATCCGCTTCGCCAACAGTATCCAATTTCAATCCCGCTTCACCGACAACACCTTGAGCAGCCTGTAAAGAAGATATTGACGTACCTTCGATACAGCGTAATGGATTTTTCTGACATGCCTGCAAGAAACAGTTATCAACAACCTTGTAGCAAGTAGATACAGCATTTAACGCCGCCAAATCCGCACCGTTTTCAATTTCTGCTGCAATGCGACCACCAACACTATCACCTGCACGTGATGGCGACCATGGGTATTTACCCAACAATTCTGTTACACCAGCAGATTGACAACGTGCCAATGTAGAATCACAGAACAAAGCCTGTTTTTTAAATTCTTTGGTAGATGTACATAATTCAAAATCTTCACCACAAACATCATCTTTGTGCAAGCAGTTCATATAACGCTTTACACATGTTTGTGTATCATATTTATTTTCGATTTCTGCAGCAGTAATCATTTGTCCTAAAACACTGCCTGCTGTTGGATATGTATAACGAACAACTTCGCCATCTGTGTTTTGTGTTTCAATATCTGACAACGCAGTTGTACTGGACGTACCAAACAGGCTGTTTATACCTTCGGCACTGCATTGGGCCAACGTACTGATACAATCTGGCATTTGAGCATGGAACAACACATTTGTTGTACATTCCGAGAAATCAGAACCACACGCATCATCAGCCTTGATACATTCAGTATAGGCATCAATACATTCGACATTACCCAACAATGACGAAGAACTGGTCGTTGTCGCAGCAGCAGCGGCAGCAGCAATCGATGAACTTGACGCAATCTTTGAAGACACAGTCGGCATACGACGTGCCGCACCATTTGCAGAAACCGCCATCGCAGTATTCATTACACTTGGTCGTGCAGTCGCAGCAAACGCCGTCGGAACCACGCAGAAAACCGCCAATAAACTAATTGTATTTTTGAGAAATGCCATCCCCTTACTCCATTTTTATTACTTTATTCTATCATAAAAGGGGCAGTTTGAAAAGAGAAAATTACACTAAAAATGCAGATAATTACGTGCAACTTTCTTTATTCCACGCGTCTTAAATGCAACCGTTATAATATCACCCTTGTCTTCGATAACAACACCCGACCCCAATTGGTCATGCGTAACCAATTTTCCAACAATTGACGTTTGAACAGGCGGTGTTGGTTTTGGCATCGGCGTATATTGTGGCGATATTTTTGGACGATAAGACACTGTTCCTCCTTGAAAATCAAGGAAACGATTATCCATTTCAGCAACAAAACGACTTGGACTATTATACTGACGCGACCCAAAAACAACACGTGACATCGCATTTGATATTATACAACGACGACACGCACGCGTTATCGCAACATAAGCCAATCTGCGTTCTTCTTCGATTGCGCCTTCGTTTATCGATTTTTCATTAGGGAATATCCCCTCTTCCCAGGCTGGCAAAAACACAGTATCAAACTCTAACCCCTTGGCCGCATGAATTGTCATAATACGAATACAGTTATTTTGCACAACATCATCAGAATCATTATCGTCCGTCATCATCAAGGCTGCCTGTTCCAAAAATTCTGGCAACGTTGCATATTTCGACATAACAGAAGTTAACAATTCACGAATATTTACCAATCTGTCCGGTGCATCTGCATCACGTGATTCAGACCACATTTTCAAATACCCAGAATCAGTCAGCAACTTTTTCGCGGCATCTGCAGGCGACATAGACGACCAATCAAAATCAAATGCAGATAAAAATTCATCTGCTGCTGCACGCTGCTTGGCAGATAATTTTGCATTACGCAATCCCGACATTAAATTTTCACCAGACGCACGCAGGGTCGCAATTGCCTTGTCCCCAAACCCACGACGCGGCTTTGCAATAACACGCAAGAAAGATATATCGTCAAACGGATATACCAACATACGCAAATAAGCAATCGCATCACGGATTTCCATACGATCATAGAACTTAGTCGCACCAATCAATTTATATGGCAGACCACGCGACGCAAATTCTTCTTCGAATATACGGGACAGACTGCCTGCACGAATAAGAACAGCAAATTTATTATAATCACCATCACCGTTACGAACAATCGCATCTGCGATAATGTGTGCTTCATCACGATCACTGGGCAACGTTAAAACATAGACTGGTTCAGACGCCACATTAACATCTGCAACACGCAAATCTTTGCCCAAACGCCCCTGATTATGACGGATTAACGAATTTGCGGCCCCTAATATATTTACAGTACTGCGATAATTTGTTTCAAGACGTATTATCTGTGCATTTTCAAAGGTTTTATTAAAGTTTAATATATGCTTAATCTCGGCACCACGCCATGAATATATAGACTGATCATCATCACCAACACAACAAATATTTGGATTTTCAATTCCACGGGTCAACATGGTCAACAATTCCATTTGTGCGTTATTTGTGTCTTGAAATTCATCAACCAAGATATATTTAAACTGATTTTGATAAAAAGCCAAAACAGTTGGATTCTTATCAAACAATTCCAAGACCTTTAAAATAATATCACCAAAATCAACCGCGTTTAATCGTGCCAATTCTGCGTTATACGCATTGAATAATTTATCTTTGTTTTGCAGTGCAATCAACCCTTTGTCCTTTATCGCAGAAAAATCTTCGACATAGTCGCCGGGGGTTTTTGTACCAGCAGTTATTAATGATTTAATTACAGATTTCTGATCATCTTCGCCAAATATAATAAAATCACTTCGCAGGCCACACAATGCCGCATTTTTACGCAAAATCCGCAAACATATTGAATGAAAAGTCCCACACCAAACATCACCAGAATACCATGTGCCATCTGACAAATTTGCCAGACGATTTTTCATTTCATTTGCGGCCTTGTTTGTAAACGTCAACGCCAGAATTTGCCACGGCTTGCACAGACCCTGATTTAAAATATACGCAACACGGGTTGTCAGCACACGGGTCTTTCCGGTACCAGCCCCAGACAACACCAATAATGGACCATCTGTCGTCTGGACAGCAGTTAATTGTTCACGATTAAGATTTTGTAGCATTAAATTCACGTATTCATTATAATACCACAAACAATCATTATCAAGAAACGGAAAATATCATGAATCGTATTATTTGCTTTGACATTGAAACCACTGGATTCGACTATATGCGTGGTGACAGATGTATTGAAATTGGTGCTGTTGAAATTGTTGATGGCAAAATTACAGATAATACCTTTCATGAATATATTAATCCCGAAGGCAAAATTATCCCACCAGATACATATATGGTTCACAAAATTTCAAATGCATTTTTGGAAGACAAGCCCAAAATGTCAGAAATCGCACCAAAGTTCTTGGCTTTTATTGGAGACAGTCCGATTGTCGCGCACAACGGTCTGGAGTTTGACTTTCCGTTTGGAAATCATGAATTAGCAATGTTGAATCTGCCCCAGATTCCACGAGCTCAGCAGATGGATTCATTGGTTATTGCACGCAATCGTGTTTTTGGTCCAAAAAGTTATACTTTGGATGCGTTGGCAAAATGGTATGGTATTTCATTGACTGCACGTGCGGATGCGCACGGTGCATTAATTGACTCAGAAATTCTGGCCAAAGTTTATATTGAGTTGGATAACACAGCGCCTGCACCTGATGTTTCTGAAATAATCGCGAAACAACATGCGGCCATGTTGGCGCATCCCAAAATTGGCGATGGGTTTCCATACCGTAAATTTGTACCACATCCC
>JAZRGB010000015.1:0-7790 GCA_045643965.1 Candidatus Enterousia sp.
TAGTCATACATACCAACAAACGTTTTATCTTCTGGGTATTCCCATACGAAACTGTCACCACCTTGATACAACTTTCCATCTATATTCCACCCAGCAAAATCTACAACCCCTGAAATCAACCACGAATCAAACACACAAGCGGAATCAACTTTAAATTCAGCCCCATAATTCGCACTAAACTGCATATAGTGTTCCAAACGTGCAATATCGCCACATGTCCATTCTGTGTTATAAGGATGACCAGTATATAACGCATGTAAATCCATATTACCAGACGCAAATACAGTATCTTTAAAGATGATGTGTTTTTCCAACAATTCTGCTAAATAATCCAGACCAGCATTACCGGTACTCATATTATATTGACGCAACGCCAACAACACAGCAAACCCGTCTATATCTTTGACGATTTTATTAGACGTTTTATTTATAAATACAGCTTCCAATTCATCAATATCATCTGTAAAAGACACGCCGTATGCCTGTAACTCTGCAATTTCATTATCCGTAAAGGGCACAAACCAAGTCGACAATTGGTATTTTATCTCATCATACTCACAAATATCTTTAGGCAACGCAACATCAGTATATGGAGATACTTCTGCAGTATATGTTGGTGCCGCATCATCAACAGAACAATAATAATTCATATAATACGACATAACATCTTCATAAACCGCAGTAAATGTCAGTCGTTGGTACCCTTCTTGATAAGCACAAAGTGTATTAGACAGCAAAAACGCATCCAACCAATTTATCGTATCGCCAACAGAATGCACAGTGTCATCGTTAATCAACTTCCAACCAACAAACTTTTTTACTTGATTGTTAGGTTCACACACAGCATTTATTCCCAATGAAATTGTTTCATTTGCTTTTTTACGTCCTGTATATGTGACTATCTCTTCACCTGACGCCAACGTACCAAAATCACCACAATCAAATTTTGCTGACAAATCGTAATCCAGCACAGCAGTCGCTGTTTTATCTTCGGTCCATTTATATATCATTGAATCACGTTCATAGACTTCGCCATCAACATCCCAACCATACATTTGTATTGCCCAACGACTATCAGGGCAATATCCATCTGCATCTATCTCTGAACACTCCAACTCTCCGAACGAATAATCAGACCATCCCCTATCTGCACAATAATACAATACTTTCCACCCATATCTTGGATCTGAATCAAAATTCAAATCTCCTGCAGAAGGACTGAAATAATTACCACAATCCCATTTCATAGTATATTCCGCAGGCATTAACAACGGACGCAAATCAACATCTGTTTCCGAGAAGATCTTTTTATAATACTTTTCCCCAACAATATCAGGCGATTCAAAATAAGTATGATTGTATATCATCAGGGCCAATTTACATAAATCTGTATTAGTCACTTGCACATCCGTACTTTGGGCACACGCCAACCCCTGTTCATACAACATTGCAATACTTAACCATTGTGCCCTATCTCTAACAGCGTCTTGACCAACAACATATAAATCATAAATAGTATTTGCAAAAACTTCTGTATTATTACCTAACACACCACTTTGCAACAAAGTTTCCACACTGGATACTTCTTGTGACGTAAACGGTTTAATCCATACAAATGGTTCTGTTGTTTTTATATCATATGGGCACATATTTGTTTTTACATCTATGCCACCATAAAAGATTTCATCAACATATACAGGATTGGTATCATCAACAGAACAATAATAATTCACATCTGCAATCGGCAAATCTTCATACACAGCAGTAAAAATCAAACCATTTTCACAATAATTATAATACCCATCACAATTCGCACTAAGTGTTTCAACCCAATCTAATGTATCATCCACATGATACACAGTTTCTGTGTTATTAGCTTTCCAACCAATAAATTTCTTACCCGCGTATGGTGTACACTGGGCCGATACATTTAACGGAATCTTATCTTTTGCATTACCACGTCCACTGTATGTAACTGTTGATTCACCAGACGACAACGTTCCATATTCACCACAATCAAACGTCGCATTCAAATCATAGTCAAAAACACCAATCGCTGTTTTATCTTCGGTCCAATTGTATGTAAGTTTATTGCCCTCATATAAAACACCATCAACTTCCCAACCAACAAAGGACATACCATAAATATAACCATAACCACCTGATGGGTCACATCTATAATTAACCGTCCAACCATATCTAGTTGTTCCATCAAAATCATATCCACCATATACAGAAAAATGATTTCCGCAATCCCACGTCATATTATATAACGCAGCGTTATACAGTGGCACCAAATCTACATCTTCTTCGGAATATATATCTTTGTATAACAACGCAACTTCCTCAGCATCCAGATCGACAAAAACAGTTGGATCAAAGTACGTGTGATCAACCAGTAATTTCGCCGCTGCACACACACCTGGATTCTCTGCCAACATCTCACTATCAGAAATGCAATTTATATGACCATATAACAATATAGCCAAAACAAATACTTCTGCTTCACTTCCAATAACCGCTTCACCTGCCCCAAAATATGGTTTTAAAAATCCAGCAGTTGATAAATCAGATAAATCAACATCTGCGTCAAACGCAGAAAGGAATAAATTAATTTCTTCCTGCGAAAAAGGTTCTATCCATGCGAATGGTTCTGCTTTCTTGGTATCATACGGACACATATTTGTTTTTGGTGCAACCGATTCACCCACAACAACATCATCTGAATACACAGGAACAACATCATTTACCGAACAAAAATAATTAACTTTATAATTTGAAAGATCACTAAACATCGCTGTCAGTGTTTTATTCATATTAAAATTATATGAATGAATTGTATATGGTGCCTGCTTTTTACCATCCATATACCATCCACTAAAACGCATACCTTCTGGAACACGACAGTTACCCAAACCCGACGGAACTGTGTACCAATATCCACTTAACAACGACTGCGATTCAGGCGGTACACCACCCCCAACACCACAATCATAATCCAGTGTATATCCAGCCGCACATACACGATAACCACCACTGTTATTTACAGCATGATATTGTGTCCCATTTGGTAATTCAAAATTTAAACCTGATGCCGTTCCTGATGCTAAATCAACATAACAAACCCGATTTTTTTGTGTCAAAAAATTCAACGCAGGCTTTGTTCCAGGTTTTTTAAGCAAATTAAATGATAGTTTATTACCAAAATGAATTTGCCTAAAATCTGCACTACATAATTCAACACAACTTGCAGAATTGCCCAATGCATACCCAGAACCACACGTTGCACACACAGCCCCAGCATCTGCATCAGCACAATCAGACACAGTATATAACTGAACCAAGCCATCTGGGCATTGTTCTGACGACGGAACAATTATATGCCCTTCATTAACAGAAAATTCAGAATAACTACTTGGGCACGTCGCAGCAACCGCAATAAACGGCAATAAAAACATCACAAAAACAGCATAAATCCGTGCCGACATTCCACCCACATTTAAACTTACAGGAAATGTAGCAAAAATAACCGAATAAAAGCAATCTAAAAGTACAGATGCAGTTCGCCACCATGTTGTGACAGCCAACGCTTTGCACGCTCTACCCCCGGCCCATACAATTCACGAACAGTCATCCAAAAATTATCCGAATGATCCATATGTTTTGTGTGTGCTAATTCATGCATAACAACATAACGCATAACATACGTCGGTGCAAATGCCAACCGCCATGAAAAAGACATTGTTCCTGTGGATGAACAACTGCCCCATCGACTGGTTGTATCACGAAGTGCAATTCGTTTTGGATGAAATGCACTTGGCACAGAACGAATCATATTTTTTAATTCTGATAAAAATTCAGACTTTATAAAATCACGCACACGACGTTCAAACATATCTGCATCACCACCAACATACAGTGTCATTGTTTCCATATCGAATCGATTTGCACGAATATTAGGTTCATGTATCAGCATAATATCACGTCCCAAGAATTCAATTCTGTCGCCTGACTTTAACTTAATTTTTGTTGGGCACTTTTGAAACACACATTCAATCCAACGCTGTTTTGATTCTAAAAAACGAATCGCCGCACCGGTTGAAACCAGCCATGGCTTTGAAATATGGATTTCGCGTTTTGGATTAAAGCGTGGTCGCAGTGTAATATTACGCAAACCACGTCGTGTTGTAATTACCACAGGAATTTCCGCACCAGATGACAAAGTAAAAACAAAATCCGTCATTTAATTTTTTCTTTTATATCACACGCAATCGCATCTGCATTAAACCCAAGTTCACCATAAACCGAATCGCCATCACCAGACATTCCGAATCGATCAATACCAACAACAGCATCCGCAAATTCAAACCATGTCGGGGTTGCTGCCGCTTCGATTGCGACGACAAAGCCAGACAACACCTTTTGTTTATATTCACTGTCTTGGGTTCTAAAATCAGAAACAGATGGCATTGACACAACCTGAACCATATCGCCCAGGATTTCCGCAACACGAATCGCCAACGGGACTTCACTACCTGTTGCAATCAGCGTAATCCGTGCATTACGTGTTTTCGCAGGTTGAATAATATAACCACCACGCGACAAATCTGCCCCTAATGGCGTTGCAATCAAACGAATCGCCTGACGGGATAAAATAATTGCAGTTGGTTTTACTGTTTCTGTTAATGCACGACGCCACGAATACATCAATTCTGCACCATTACACGGACGAAAAACATTCAAATTTGGAATCAATCGCAGTGACGGCAACTGTTCAATTGGTTGATGCGTCGGACCATCTTCACCAACAGCAATACTGTCATGTGTAAAAATATACGTAACAGGCAGCCCAGACATCGCAGCCAACCTAATACTTGGACGCATATAATCACTGAACACCAAGAAAGTCGAACCATAAACACGCAAACCACACGCCGCCATACCATTCATAATGGCCCCCATTGCATGTTCACGCACACCATAGTTTATATAGTTTCCAGAAAAATCATTTTCACCGATTACACGTGATGCAGCAACCATTGTATTTGTACTGCCACCTAAATCTGCACTGCCACCGATTAATTTTACACCAGCCCCCAACAGCAGATTTAAATATATTCCAGACAACTGACGTGTTGAAATAGAATCGCCAGCATTTGGTAACACAATGTGTGGTATTTGCGATTCGTTTTTATACAACACAGTGTCTTTATTTTGCGATGCAATTTGTGACCACAATTGTTCACCAATTTCTGACCTATTTTGTTGTATTAACAACGTCAATTCCGAATCGCTTAATGCGAAACCATGTGCCTTTGGACTGCCTGCCAAACTGGAACCTTGCCCTATCTGGGTTTTACACTGAATAAACACAGGTGCGACTGACTTTTTTGCATTTTGTAATGCACGATTTAAACGCACAAAATCATCACCATCAACAGTCATTACATTCCAACCAGCCGCCGCCATACGCTGATTCATATTTATATCAGTCTGTGCAACACCATCAATACTGACACCATTATCAGCCCACAACACCACCAAGTTGTTTAATTTATACCGTCCTGCAAACGAAATCGATTCGGACGCAACCCCTTCCATTAAATCGCCATCAGAACACAGGCAATATACACACGAATCGGTTTTATTTATTTTTTCAGCCAATGCCATCCCAACAGCATTTCCAACCCCCTGCCCCAATGGTCCAGTCGTCGCATCAACACCATCAATACCGTATTCTGGGTGTCCTGGCAAACCACCAATTTTTCGGAAAGATTCCAATTCACCAACATCATAACCAGCCAGTTTCAATACAGAATACAACAACGCACTACCATGTCCTGCAGACAAAACAAATCTGTCACGTCCGTGACGCAACCAATTTGCATATATTGTTGTGATAACATCCGCACAGCCTAAAACAATTCCAACATGCCCACTGTGTGCAGAACGCAACGCATACAATGCGTACGCACGCACAGCCCGTGCCATTTCTTTTAAATCTTTGGAATTATATGTCATGTATGATATTATAACATAAAAAGGGATGATATAAAAATGCTAAAAATATGGACAGATGGCAGTTGTCTTGGAAATCCTGGACCAGGCGGTTGGGGTTTTGTTGCCACAGACGGTATAAACATCGCCGAACGTAATGGTGGCGAAAAAAATACAACTAATAACCGCATGGAATTAATGGCTGTAATTCGTGCATTAACTGCGGCCAGCAAACACGACGAACTAGAAATTCACACAGACAGCCAATATGTAAAAAATGGTATGTTACAGTGGATGAAAAATTGGAAGAAAAATAATTGGCGGACATCTAATAAAAAGCCTGTTAAAAATCAAGATTTATGGCAAGAACTGGACAAACTGGCATCTGCAAAAAAAATACATTGGTATTGGGTACGCGGTCACAATGGTGACGAAATGAACGAACGTGTTGATATGCTGGCCCGCACAGCCGCAGAAAACTTAAAATAAACAATATATAAGCAATAAAAAAAATCCCCCAATTGGGGGATTTCTTTTCACCTTTCTTTCATTAATTCACACTGTCATCATAAACAGAATACGTCTGTCCATTATGTTTGATTTTCAGTGTCTTGGTGGTGCCGGCACTCATATTTTTGGTTCCAACAACCATGTTTCCAAAGAATACTGTATCGCCAATCTTTACGTGCAGTGATACATCTGTCTTTTCAACACTACGCAAGTACAACTTTTGACCATCAACATGTAATATACGTCCACAGTCACCAGCTTCGTCTGCACCCGTGCCATATCCAATTGTTGTCAATCCAGTTGAACATGCAGTCTTGGTAGCACCAGAACACCAGTAACCAACACCACATTCTGTCCACTTCGCAGTAAATGTTACTGTCGAACCACTCGTAGAATGCAGGTTCTTAAAGCTTGTTGCCTTTGTGCCACTGATGCTTGTAGACGTCGTCGTAGTGCTACCATATGTATGCATCACACTGTCCATGCCTGTAATATCCCAGCCAGCAAACGTATACCCAGATCTTGTTGGGTTACTTACCGTAAATGCCTTATTATACGTCGCTGTTGTTGGCTTGCTGCTGCCAGCTGTACCACTGTTCAATACATATTTTATATTATATGTATTCGCTGTCCATTTCGCATACCATGTGCCATTTGACTTTAACGCCTTACCCGCTGTTAAACCAGCACTTGTTATAAATCCATCTGCACTAATGTACTGAGTCGTATAATTTGTACTGTCATAATATCCTCCAAATGTATACCCCGTTCTGGTTGGTACAGTTATCTTGTTCGCAGATGTTGTCATCGCACCACTGCCCCAATTAGACAAATATACATTTGTGTTATATGTTTGATATATCTTTGCTGTACCAGCAGATGTTGCACTGTTATTGTTCAAAGTAATTATACCTTTGTTCACCGTCAATGCGTATGTCGCTGTCGCAGAGTTATAGTAATCCGTTGCATCACTTGTTATAGTGATCGTTGAAGTGCCATATGCAGCCTTACTTGTCAATGTTACAGTCGTTCCACTTATAGAAGCTGTCGCTACACCTGTCGAACTAGAACTTACACTCAATGTACCATTACTTGTGTTCTTGCTTACACTAAAGCTCTTACTGCTTGGATAAGACGTACTGCCACTCGTCGCACTCAACGTCAATGTATTAGTGCCCTTAACTACTGTCAATGCATACGTCTTGCTGCCACTCTTGTAGTTCTCATTACCTGCCGCAGTAACCGTAATTGTCGAACTGCCTGGCTTTACAGACTTCATCGTA
>JAZRGB010000016.1:0-6361 GCA_045643965.1 Candidatus Enterousia sp.
CTTGGCTGTAAAGCACCAGAATAATTTTGACCTGCCGCAGCATAATTTGACTCTACACGCAGATCCCACGTCCCAGTTATGTTTGGTAAACCACCGTTTAATTTCCGTTGATTTTTTGCCCGAAAAATGGCATAATAAAAACCAATGGAGGACTTGCTATGAAAAAACTTTTTACCGCACTGTTAGCCGTATTTTTAACGTTTTCGTGTTTCGCAAAAGCACCTGTGGCGTATTCTTATGACGACAAAGGGTATTTCAAATCAGAAATTACCGCTGCCATTGACCCGCTGGAAAGCGAAAAAGCAGGCAAAGATATTTATTTCTTGCCAGCAGATGCAACATACGAAAAACCACTTGATGCAAAAGATGGTTTTAAGATCAAATTTGTTGATGGTGCGTGGCAGTACGAAGAAATAATCCAAGAACCAGAACCAGAAGAATACAAACCGTCTGAAAAAGAATTGTTGCAAACAGAATTGTTTGAAACAGAAAAAGAATTATCTGATTCTGATTACAAAGTTGTGAAATCCTATGAATATATTTTGGTTGGCAAACCGCTGCCGTACGATATGCAGGCACTGCACGAAGAACGACAGGCGTTGCGTGATAAAATAAATGCTTTACAAACCAAAATAAATGAACTAGAATAATGATGCAAATTAGATTGTTTTCAAATAATTTGATCTCCAAAGACCGCACTCCCCCACGTTGTGCGGTTCTTTTTTTGAACACCGTAAACGAACTTTTAACTTGCCGTTGCAGTCCGTGCTACCACTTGGGCAGGTCGGCCCTGTTTTAGCGGCAGAACCTACCACAGGAAATTTAATAAGTCCTATATGGGTAAAAGGAACAGGGGCTGCTTTTGATTCTACACACCCATTAGTGGCTCGTGCAAACAAAGGGGGGACGTGGATTTCAAGTGGCACATCATCTTTTTCTGAATTAGCATACACGTCCCTTTCTGTAAATATAGGCAACGCAACAGGTGCCAAAGCAATCGTTTGCATAAAGTACTAAAAACGGTGGATTACCGAACATAACAGGGCAATTAAAAGAGGGGTTGCGTGCATATAATACATCAGGGGCATTTTATGCAGTTTCTTCATACAAAAAAGCCCCTGTTGACGGCAATTATACATCAACGAACACAGCAGGTTTTTCTGCATCACGTTCAAGTAGTATTTATGGGGATTATGATCGTGTTATTCCTGCAAACACCAACACATTGTGGTGCATAAAGCACTAGAATTTCACACACCAATTTGTGTAGACCGCAGCAGGGCGTACCGTGGTGCCAGAATCATAAACCGAAGATACACGGCTAGCATCAAATCGCACTCCATTTGATGCAGCCCCGCCATCATAAATACCTCTCGTGTATCGTGTAATATTTTGAAAAGCAAAGTAAGCATCGGAAAAAGTCAGAACTGCATCGTTCTGCAAAGACCAACTGCCAGTTATGTTTGGTAAACCACCGTTTTTAGTACTTGATGCAAACGATTGCTTTGGCACCTGTTGCGTTGCCTATATTTACAGAAAGGGACGTGTATGCTAATTCAGAAAAAGATGATGTGCCACTTGAAATCCACGTCCCCCCTTTGTTCGCACGAGCCACTAATGGGTGTGTAGAATCAAAAGCAGCCCCTGTTCTTTTTACCCATATAGGACTTATTAAATTTCCTGTGGTAGGTTCTGCCGCTAAAACAGGGCTGATCTGCCCAAGTGGTAGCACGGACTGCAACGGCAAGTTAAAAGTTCATTTATGTTGCTGATTTTTATGCTGAAATATGATATAATAGCACAGAATAAAAAAGGGGTTCCTCTATGAAAAAACTGTTATTCTCTCTGATTTTGTCGTTGTTGCCAATCGCATCTGGTGCGATCCAGTATGAATATTTCAATCCACTGATGCCACAAAACGGTGCGTTGAAAGTAAACCAAACCATCGGGCAGTTGACCCCACCACAAGGAAAGGGCTTTGGTGTTTTGTCCGCTTTAACCAACCTACAATCGGTTGCATCAAGCATCGCAACAAATGAATACGGCATACAGGTTGACACACTTGGGTTGGTATGCCCAACAGAAGAGGCGGTTGTTGCTGCAATATCGGCACACAATACAAATCAGTCAGCACACAGTTATATTCAAAACCGCATCACAGTAAATGATAACGCAATCGCTGCGAACGCAGATGCGATCCAAAAAACAAGGGACGATTTTATTGCAGCAGATAGTGAAATCCACCAGATTTTGAACAGCCACGCAGGGGAATTGACAACGCTGCGAAACGATGTTGACGATCTTGGGGACGAGGTTGCGGTTATAGAGGGCAAGATTCCTGCATCAACCACATCTTCAAACCAACTTGTAAATAATTCGCAATTACTTGCAGAGGAACAAGATATTCGGGACGATATGAATCAAGCCGATAGCGAATTGCAAACGCAGATAACTGCACAGGCAGGTGCAATATCAACACTGCAAGACGATGTTGGGGATCTGTTTGCTGATAAACTTGATAAAAATCAAGGTGCTGCAAACGCAAATAAGATTTTAACAGTTGGCACAGACGGACAAATTACATTATCTTCTGCACCTGGTTCTGGGTTGCTATCTGTTTCACACGATGCAACATTGACTGGTGCAGGGACAGATGCAAGTCCATTGGGTATTGCCAGTACGGTTTTATCTGAAATAGCAGACAAAGCAGATCAGACGGCAGTTGATCTTATAGCAGCGGACTATGTTTCAAAAACTGTTGGCGGCACGCAAACAATCGCAAGTGAGTTGCAAGCCCCAGAATTGACTGTTGGCACAAGTCAAGGTACGTTAAATATGTCAATCACAGCAGGCGTTGCCACGATTGCCACAAACAACGGTTTAGATATTATTTCCCAGACAAAGTTTGACACGCAGCCGACAACGGACGATACAACCACGTGGGCAAATGCAACAAGTGCCACATTGGTGCGAAAAGGTCAAGTTGCAGATGCGGTTGCAGCCGCTAGTGCCGCCTCAATGCCCACAGGAACGCTTATTCCATTTGCAGGTACCACCTGCCCATCTGGGTTCATTGTTGCCAATGGTGGGGCAGTTTCACGTACTACATACGCAAATTTATTTGCAGTGATCGGCACAACTTACGGTGCTGGGGACGGAAATTCAACTTTTAATTTACCCAACTTGGACGGGCGTGCACCGTGGTATGATTCAACTGCCACAATAGGCGGTATATCAAACGGTGGTTTGCCGAACATAACTGGTGAGATAGGAACAGGATTATCAAACTTTGCTTACCCATTAAATTTTGAAAACGCAAATGGGGCTATTAGACCCTTTGATACAACAGTAATAACTATGAAAGCAACGACAGCAGGTGCAGCAGGTAGTGGAGGTTTTTCATTTGATGCCAGTCGTGTGTCTGCGGTCTATGATTCTGGGGCAACCGTACGCCCTGCTGCTGTCTATACAAATTGGTGCGTAAAGTTTTAGAATTTCACACAGTATAGGACTTTTATGTTTCGTGGGATCACGTACGAACTGGCACCGTATATTGAACTGCTGCGAGAGGCATTGAAGTCAATACCATAATCCCAAGTAGAACGTCCTGATGATGCGGGGCGTGAAATGTTAGAAGAATTGCCTCTTGGCTGTAAAGCACCAGAATAATTTTGACCTGCCGCAGCATAATTTGACTCTACACGCAGATCCCACGTCCCAGTTATGTTTGGTAAACCACCGTTTTTAATACTTGATGCAGACAATCGCTTTTGCACCTGTGGCATTTGCTAGATCAGCAGAACCAGTCAATCCAGATTTAGAAGAATCTGACACTACTCCAACTGCCGTATTTGTTGTGTTAGAAGTAATAGCACCTGCATACCCTATGTTCTGATTATAGTTATTTGTATTTAATACAAGCATAGACCAGCCAAGATTATTGGATTTCTTGGTACTCATACCTCCTGTACTTGTTCCATCTTTGATACCAAGTGCTTTTCCTGTACCATATACCGCAACAGGCACATTTCTACCCAATGGCAAGACAGATTTATCAGGCAGGTTAAAAGTTCGTTTATCATATTGCTAACGTCAGCAAAATGATAATGTTTTCAACCATATTCTCAAAAATCTGATTTTTTGATAATAACCATATTGCTGGCATCAGCAAAATGGTCTGGACATTGTGTTTGATTTATGATATAATGCCGCCTGTACCCATAATTTTATCTCTTAAAATTATCAAGCCCCTGACGTTTCGGGGGCTGTTTTTATTTGTGTTGCAATTTTTTGCGTTTTTTGATATGTTTATAGCGAAGAGAGGAGTGATATGTTGGAGGGGTTTATTGAAATCTTGAAACATACGAGTGGGCAAACGCCTATTGTTTGTATGCTGACTTTGGTGTGTGTATTGTATTTGATAAGAACTGTCCGACAAATAAGTGGTACCCTTTCTTTGCATCAAGAGGCAATCGTGATCCAGATGCGGCAAGTGCTGTGCGAAATGCACAAACGATCACAGAAAACACGCACTGTATCAGACCTTGACTGGAAACACTGGACAGAAACATACTCTGTTTATCGCAGAAATGGTGGTAATGGCGTGGCAGAGGGTTGGAACGAAGATATGCACAAATGGCGGCATTGAGATGGATCTTAAAAGTTTGGAAACTACCGCCTGTTAAACGGCTGATTTTTGTGTTGCCGTTGTTTTTATTTCTGATTTTATGGGTAATCGCAGGAAACAAAGCGTGCGATTGGCTATGGAATTTTATCAGGTTCGCATCACGAACAATAACTAACATCAAACAATGGAGGAAGAAAGATGGCAAAGATAAATAAAGAAGTTGTTGCGTTAAAAGAATTGAGTGAGGTTTTCACATTTACTGCTGAATTGTGTGATTGTATCAAAAACAAGGGCGACTATGCTGCATTGTTCCCACATTTGGTTGCTGCGATTGAGGGTTTGATGGAAATCAAAGACGAAATCAAGGAAACACCAGAACTAATAACAACGTGTGCTGTTGGTGCTGCTGAAATAGCAAATGTTTTTGTTAAAAAAGAAGAAAAAGCAGAATAAGAAAAGCCCCGTATAGGGGCTTTCTGCTAACAAAAGGACAAGAAATGAAACAACTTTTCGTAGTTTTGGCTTTACTGGGCTGTGCTAAAACGCCAGAGCAAGGGAATTATACACCATTGGATTCAAAAAATCAACCGATTATTATCATACAAGATTCAATAGTATGTAATTCGGATCTGTCCACACACCCAAAACAGGAGGCACAAGCGATGCCGATGCAGACAACGACTACGGAAACAGGAAAAAACAATTATATTTTTTATTGCTTTGCACTGGCTGTTGGTGTTGCTGGTCTGGTTATATTGTTTAACCGATTAAAAGGCGGAAAAAAATGAATAAAACAATGCTGCGAAGATACCAAAAGGCACTAAATTATGCGATGCGAGAACTATCACGCAACGTTATGCCAGAGGAAATGATTGAAATTGAGGAAACAGTCAAAGGGATTTTACAAAATGAGTAAGAAAAGGGACATAGATATAGTTGCCAAAACCCTCTATATGGAGGCAAGAGGCGAGGGGGATCACGGATTACAGGCGGTTGCCTGCGTGATTGTAAACAGATACAGGCGTAAAAAGTGGTATTCACGCATCAACAATGTGCGTTCACTTGCCAATGTATGCCTAAAACCGTACCAGTTTTCCTGTTGGAACAAAGGCGACCAATGCGATACTGTGCTGCCACGACTGAATAAGGAATCTGAAATATGGAAAAAATGCGTTGAATTTGCCACGCTAGCGTATTTTGACTATTTGCCCGACATAGTTGGTGGTGCCGACCATTACTTTGCGTGTACGGTCAAATCTACGCCAGATTGGGCGAAGAAAATGCAATTCGTGTGCAAAATAGGGAATCATAACTTTTACAAAGAGGTATAACAATGGGGAAACGGAACAAATGGCGTAAATTATACAGTCAACAAGTCAGTTTTGTCTGTCCGTACTGTCTAAAAGTATTTCCATTGTCCGAGGCAACCAAAGAACACGAACCCCCAAAGTCCAGACAAAAAGAACTGGGGAAAGCATCACAGATATACCTTGCCTGCAAAAAGTGCAATAACGACAAAGGTGCATTGACCGCAGAAGAGTATGCAGAGTATAAAAGATTACTGCATATCAAACACGGACACACACAGAAAGCACGATAACACCCACACGCACACCATCACGCACACACGCAACACCTGCACAGATACACACACAAACACGCATACAGACACGCACAGGAACACGAACACACGCACCGCCTGCATTACTGGCACCCTTTGCACCTTTGAAAAGC
>JAZRGB010000017.1:0-2391 GCA_045643965.1 Candidatus Enterousia sp.
GCCTGGTGTTAAGTATCATATTATTCGTGGTGTCTTGGATACCAAGGGTGTAGATGCAAGAAAACAAGGTCGTTCTTTGTATGGTGCCAAAACAAAGAAATAATTAAGTTAACCACACATATGTAATGTATGTGAGTAATCTGTTCTATGACAGATGAAGCGATAAAAGGAAAAACAAAATGTCAAGACGTAAAGCTGCAACAAAACATGAAATCTTGCCAGATTCCAAATATCATAATCTGGTTGTTGCAAAATGTATTAATGTTGTTATGTGGGATGGTAAAAAAGAAGTTGCCGAAAACATCGTTTATGGTGCAATGGATAAATTGAAAAAGATTGCAAAAGACGGTGATGAATTGACAGCTTTCTTGGAAGCGGTTGATGCGTTGAAACCATCTGTTGAAGTAAAAGGTCGCCGTGTTGGTGGTGCAACATATCAGGTCCCGGTCGAAGTAAGACCTGCACGTCAGCAGACAATGGCATTGCGTTGGTTAGTAATGTTTGCACGCAAACGTGGTGAACGTAGCATGGAAGAAAGATTGTTCGGCGAATTGCGTGATGCATTAAATGGCCAAGGTGGTGCATTTAAGAAGAAAATTGACACACATAAAATGGCAGAAGCGAACAAAGCGTTTGCTCACTTCCGCTGGTAATAAAAACAAAAGCAAAGGAAAGACGATATGTCAGTCGGAAAAACCGCACCTTTACATATGTACCGCAATATTGGGATTATGGCCCACATTGACGCGGGTAAAACAACAACTTCAGAACGTATTTTGTTCTATACCGGAAAGACCTATAAAATTGGTGAAGTGCACGATGGTGGTGCAACCATGGACTGGATGGAACAGGAACAGGAACGTGGTATTACAATTACATCTGCTGCAACAACATGTTTCTGGCGTGATCATCGTATCAACTTGATTGATACCCCAGGGCACGTTGACTTTACAATGGAAGTAGAACGTTCATTACGTGTATTGGACGGTGCAGTTGCTGTATTTGAATCTGTATCTGGTGTACAGCCACAAACAGAAACAGTATGGCGTCAGGCAGACCGTTATGCCGTTCCACGTATTTGCTTTATTAATAAAATGGATCGTATCGGTGGAAATTTCTTCCGTTGTGTTGATATGATTCGTGAACGCTTGGGTGCAAATCCATTGGTATTGAACTTCCCAATTGGTGCAGAATCTGATTTCCGCGGCGTTGTTGACGTTGTTGAAATGAAAGGTATTGTATGGGAAGATGATATGGGTAAAGATCCTCATATCGTAGAAATTCCAGAAGATTTGAAAGCAAAAGCAGAAGAATTGCATGAAAAACTGATTGAAGAAGTTGTAACTTTGGACGACGAAATCATGGAAGCATACATGGAAGGTACTGTTCCAGATACAGCTACAATCAAAAAGTTAATCCGCAAGGGTACAATTGGTCAGAACTTTAACCCAGTATTGTGCGGTACTGCATTTAAGAACAAGGGTGTTCAGCCATTGTTGGATGCAATCGTAGATTACTTGCCAAGCCCATTGGACGTTCCTGCTATTACAGGTACAAAAATGGATGGTGAAACAGCTGACGAACGTAAACCAGATGCCAAAGAACCATTCAGTGCGTTGGCATTTAAGGTTGCAAATGACCCATTCGTTGGAAACTTGATGTTTATCCGTATTTATTCTGGTAAATTACAATCAGGCTCTTATGTTTATAATTCTAACCGTGATAAACGTGAACGCGTTGGTCGTATGTTGTTGATGCACTCTAATAATCGTGAAGAAATTAAAGAAGCATCAGCAGGTGACATTATCACATTGGTTGGTATGAAGGAAACAATTACTGGTGATACATTGTGTGATGAATCAAATCCAATCCTGTTGGAATCTATCCACGTTCCAGAGCCAGTTATGAGCATTGCTGTTGAACCAAAAACAAAGGCTGATATTGAAAAGATGTCTTTGGGTCTGCAAGCATTGGCAAAAGAAGATCCATCATTCCGCGTATCTGTTGACGAAGAATCAGGTCAAACAATTCTGTCGGGTGTTGGTGAATTACACTTGGAAATTTTGGTTGATCGTTTGTTGCGTGAATTCAAGGTTGATGTTAACGTTGGTGAACCACGTATTGCATACCGTGAAACATTCCGCAAACCAATCACAGAAGAATATACACACAAGAAACAGTCTGGTGGTTCTGGTCAGTACGCTCAGGTAAAAATTGAATTTGAACCTTTGGAACCAGGTGCTGGTTATGAATTTGAAAACAAGATTGTTGGTGGTGCGATTCCAAAAGAATACATCCCAGGTGTTGAAAAAGGTTTGAAGATAGCACAACAGACAGGTGTTTTGATTGGCTATCCAACAGTAGATTTCAAGGCTACATTAGTAGATGGTA
>JAZRGB010000018.1:0-43139 GCA_045643965.1 Candidatus Enterousia sp.
CATTTTGTTGCAAGCAGAAATGATGGAATTGAAAGCAGACGCAGAAATGTCCGCTGTCGCATACGTAGTTGAAGCAAAACAAGAAAAAGGTTTAGGTGCAGTTGCAACTGTACTGATGCGTCAAGGCACATTGAAAATTGGTGATGTATTCGTTGTTGGCGAAACATTTGGTCGTGTTCGTGGTTTGATTAATTCAAATGGTGAACGTGTAAAATCTGTACGCCCTGGTCAACCTGCTGTTGTATTGGGATTAAATACAGTGCCGGGTGCCGGTGATGAATTACGCGTTATGGAAACCGAAGCACAAACACGCGAAGTTGCAGCGTATCGCGTACAAAAGTCCAAAGACAAAGCAAATGCAGTTAAACGTTCAAGTCTGGAAGAACTGTTTGCAAAACGCGATGATAACAAGAAACTTATCTTGCCAATCATTTTGCGTGCAGACGTACAAGGTTCTGTCGAAGCGATTTCAGATATGGTCAAAGATATTAACACAGACAAAGTTGGTGTTGAAATCTTGTCTTCTGGCGTTGGTCAGATTACCGAAGGCGACATTCGTCTGGCAACTGCATCTGGGGCTGTAATTGTTGCGTTTAACGTACGTGCTGATTCTGTTGTTCGTGATATGGCACGTTCAAACGGTGTTGATATCAGATACCACAGTGTTGTATATCGCATTACAGACGAAATAAAAGAAATCTTGTCTGGTAAATTAGCACCTGAAAAACGCGAAACCTTTATCGGATACGCAGATGTTATCGCACTGTTTACCGTTGGCAAGGGCGTCCGCGTCGCAGGTTGCCGTATGACCGAAGGTACAGTCAAGAAAGATGCATTTGTTCGTCTGCTGCGTAACAATGTCGTTATATACGATGGTAAAATCGGACAGTTACGTCGCGAAAAGAACGAAGTAAAAGAAGTATCTGATGGCGTAGAATTCGGTATGTCTTTTGATAAGTACAACGACTTGAAAGAAGGCGACCGTGTTGAATGTTACGAGGTTGAAGAAATTCGTGCACAAATATAAAAAATCCCCCAAACGGGGGATTTTTTTTAGTGATAAGTGGTGGAATAATAAAAATATACTAACCACTTATCACTTGTTAATTACTGTAATTAAGTGTGCCTGCTTACCCAGCAACTTTCTTAGATTAAACAAAAAATCTTGTCGTAAAAGTGTAGTTACATTGGTACCCAAAACATGTATATCCTGTTCATTTTTTCCTTCGTCCAGTTTTGTGCAATCCAGATTATCAAAATCTATGACAAATTGTTCTGTTGCGAATTCTGTGGGCAAATCAAAATAATTTGCAGCACCCGCAATTTTGAAACACTTTTCTAGATTATTTTTTAACTCGGCATTTGCGATGCCGCTTTGTATAAAATTATTATAACTATCACTAAATAGTGTCGTGTCTGCAACTGTATCATTACAGACATTATCATCACACCAATTGCGTGTAAAAGACTGATAATGTTCCATATCAAAATTACTCGCAATCAAGGTATCTATATCCAAAACAACATTTGGCTGTGTACTATATATTAACATAATTTTTATACAATCTGGGTTGTCAGGAAATTGTTTGGCACAAAAATCTGTAAAGATTGAATATCTTGATTCTGCTTTGGTTGCATCGCTGATTGTTAATTTTGCAAGGCATTCAGAATACGAACAATTTTTAGGTTGTATTCCACTATAAAATTTATCATGACTATAATTATTTGTTGAAGTTTCTAAATTCGGATTGTTTTCTGTATTCTTTAAGTCCGTCAAGATATTACCTAATAAGGAAACTCCGGCACTGACACCCGCAGCTATAGCAGATGTTTTAATTTTTTGTTGAACAGCATCTTTGTCTGCCGCCCAATCTGTGGCATCTTGGCTGGTTTCATCCATTAATGCACGCGATACAGATGTAAATGCACCGTCCCTTTGTTCCAAGCCTTCGTCGTCATATAATCCTGTATTTGCCTTGTCCAGAATTTGTTCGCTTTCAATCCCAGGCATTATACCCAATGCTTCTTTGCGTAATTTTAAATCAGCCGCCAGTTGTTTATATTCAGTGACCAATGGCAATAATTCATTTCCGCCTGGTAATTCAATATTTGTTTCACCACCGCGTACAGAATGCCCGTCATCATAGCGGCATACAAATGTTGATAAATATGCCCGCATTGCTTGTTCAGCATCTGCTATTGCTTGTTTTTCCGATATTGCAGACGCTAATTCCATGCCTGCCATACCCATAGAACCGATTGATGCACCCCCCAGCATTTTGTTAACGGTAGATTGTTCGCGTTCGCGTGCTTCATCTTTTTCACGGTTCAGTTCATCTAATGATTTTTTCTTGTGATTTTCAACAGATAAACCTGATAGTTTTGATTCTGTAAAATCCTGTTTGCTGGGACAAAACTTATAAAAGTCTTTTATTTGTGCTTTTTTGTATTCTTCAAAATTTGTATATTCTTTATAATATCCCTTTTCTTGCCAAGAATTAAACCTATCTTCGCTCAAATCAAGATACCTATCAATATAAGCCTGTGGCACAGAACGATAATAAACATCATCCGGTTCGTCACCAAACGATTGTGCACCCCCTACTTGATTTACAAAAATTGTTACAGCTGGATTCATATGCTCTATTAACACAGCACCATCTGAATTTGGATATCCTATAACAAGTCCTGATTCTTCGGCATCATAAAGACTAAGATATTTTGGTGCATAATCATTAGCACGATTTTTATAAATCACAGATATGTTAACTGGATAATTTAATATACAATTTTTATCATCTTCGTGAACAACGTATATTTTGAACACAGAATTTTTTTCCCACCATTCCTTTAATTTAAATGAGACTTCAACATCTGCAGAGTCTTTTGTTATACGTTCATCTACCAAATCACTAAAATACCCTTGTTTTTCTGCGTGAATTTCTACCATAGAATCAGACCCTGTTTCATAACTAAACAAGCCATCTGCATCGGTGACAGCAACAGGTTCTTCTTTGTATGTTTCATATATTTTGGCACCAGATATTGGCGTATGTCCAAAACTTTTAACAGAACCATGCACTACAAATCCAAAAGCATTATCTGCAAGCAGAAAAGAAACGACAAAAATGCAAGAACTACAAAATGACTTGAATATATGCATGCTACATCATTTTTCTTTTTAATCACAAATCACTTTTATTTTAACATAAATACAAATTTGTTTCAATTATGAACATATATATTGTTTTGTTATAACATCTAATGTTATGTAGTATATTATTGAGCAAAACTTACTGTAGTCGTATGGGTACCAGTGTTTTTATTTATGGTACAGATTTGCAAATCTACCCTCTTTCCACTAACCACTTATCACTTGCCCAGTGCCATCATAATATTTGCAATATTTTCCTTTATATCACCACTGGCATCTATTTCCGAAAAATGTACACAAGAACAATTACGCAACCATTCAATCGCAGGCATTGTCATTTGAAAGTATGTATCTATGCGTTTTTGAATTATTTCAGGCGATGAATCATCAATACGTTTACCACCTTCGCGGTTACGTTTATTTATACGCTGAATCATTATTTCTGTTGGTACAGATAAGTACAACACATAAATTTCAAACATATCTGAATAATTATCAACCAACCATTTAGCCTGAGATATTTTTCGTGGGAATCCGTCTAATATAATATCAGAATCAGTATCTATTTCAGATTTCATTATATCAAACAGCATATCATCTGTTACCAGATTGCCTGCTGAAATAGTCTTCGCAATATCAGAATCAGGTGGCATAGAACGCAAAATCGCCCCTGTTTCAACATGTTTGTATTTTCCATTGGCCATCAGTGCACGCGAACAAGCCCCCTTGCCTACGCCTTGACCACCCATCATTAAAATCATACGTTTTTTTGCAGTCATATACGTATTCTATCATAAAAAATAAAACTGGGCAAATTTTGCCCAGTTGATTATATTCAAAAACATACAAAAATTATTTTTTGCTGTTTTCGATTGCAGCACCCAAGATATCACCCAAAACAGAGCCTGAATCAGCTTCGTTTGAGAATTCTTTGACTGCTTGCTTTTCTAATGTCACCTGTAATGCACGGATAGACAATTTAACTGTGTTATCTTCGACAGATACAACAGATGCTTCAACAGAATCACCGATGTTAAATTTGCCTGTATCCTGTTCTGATTTTTCACGTGACAAGTCTGTACGACGGATAACACCGCGTGCATCACCTGGCAATGCCAAAATCAATTCATCAGGTGTGATTTCGGAAACTGTACCGCATACAACAGCACCTTTCTTTACAGATACAGCGTTGTTTTCTGCACTTTCAGTTAATTGTTTGATACCCAATGTAACGCGTTCTTTTTCTGGATTGATATCCAAAATTTTCGCTGTTACTTCTTGGCCACGAACGAATTTTTTCAATTCTTCTTCGTCCAATTTGTTCCAAGACAAATCAGAGATATGAACCATACCGTCCAAATCTGGTGTCAGAGCCACAAACAAACCGAATTCAGTTGTGTTTTTAATTGGACCTGTGATTACATCGCCAACATTGTGTGTTTCTGCAAACTGTTTCCATGGATTTGGTTGCAGTTGTTTGTAACCCAATGAAATACGGCGTTTATCTTGGTCAATACCCAGAACAACAACGTTGATATCCTGACCGTTTTGCAAAACTTTGCTTGGGTGGATATTTTTGTTTGTCCAAGACAGTTCAGACATGTGAACCAGACCTTCGATATTGTTGCCCAAATCAATGAATGCACCGTAATCTGTCAAAGAAGATACTTTACCGGATACTGTGTCACCAACGTTGAATGCACGTGATGCTGTTTCCCATGGATCTTCTTCCAACTGTTTTGCACCCAATGAAATACGATGTGTTTCAGGATCGAATTGGATAACTTTGACTTTGATTTTTTCGCCAACATGTACCAATTCACGTGGATGATTTACACGTTTCCAAGACAAGTCTGTTACGTGCAACAAACCATCAATGCCGCCCAAGTCAATAAATACACCGTAATCTGTGATGTTTTTAACAACACCTTCGACAACTGCACCCAATTCAATGTTTTTCATTGCTTCTTTCTGTGCTGCTGCGATTGTATCAGATTGAATTGCACGACGAGATACGATTGCATTTGTACGCAATGCGTCCATTTTCAAAACGCGGAATTTGTCTTTCAAGCCAATCATAGATTTTGCATCGCGGATTGGTTTGTGATCAACCTGAGATGATGGCATAAATGCAAATACACCGTTGATATCAACAGTGAAGCCACCACGTACAACATCGATAATTGTACCTTCTGGATCAACACCTTCGGCAACTGTTTTTTCCAAGTCTTTCCATGCTTTTTCTGCACGTGCCTTGGCATAAGACAGAACTGCTGTACCTTCGCGGGATTCATAACGTTCAACAAAAACGTCGATAATATCGCCAACAGATGGTACGGATGCACCAAATTCTTTTAATGGAACGCGACCTTCGGATTTCAAGCCAACATCAACCATTGCAAAATCACCACGGATATCTTTTACAGTACCCTTGGTTGCATAGCCTTGTAATGTTTCTTGAGAACCATAGTTTGCGTCAAACATCTGGACAAAATCTTCGCCAGATAATGGATTAAATAAATCTTTGGATAAATCTTTCATAAGAAAATATTCATCAAAGTTTGCCATCGCCAAATTTTAATTTTTCACAGCGAGGTCTTGTGGGGTTAATCGGACT
Organism: Candidatus Enterousia sp.; assembly: GCA_045643965.1. GTDB lineage: Bacteria > Pseudomonadota > Alphaproteobacteria > Rs-D84 > Rs-D84 > Enterousia. The sequence continues at coordinate 5,772 of JAZRGB010000018.1, forward strand.
GACCCTGTGCCCACCCACAAAGTCATGATAATTTTACAGTAAAAACTTGGTATTGCAAGCAAAATATGCTATAATTGTGTTAGTAAAAACAAAAGGATTTTAAATGACAGTCAGACAGGCACAAGATTTTAAATTAACACCAAAAGAAAAAAAGATTCTTACCGAAGTCCTTCAAGCATTAGTTGACCCAAACAAACCTGCAATCGTAGAAACCGTAGATGCAGATGTAAATGGCAATACAATCATTTGGAACAAAGATGGTGAAAATCCACGCCTGCCAGACAAGGTTGGAACAAAATCTGATGACAGATATCAAAATGCTGTTGCCGCACGCAGCATAAAACTGGGTGAAGATATTACAATAACTTATGAAAAATCAAAATTCAAAATCCATGCAAAAAGTGGTGATTTAACCGTTGGCGATGGTAACTGGGACGCTTTGACAGCATGGCGTTTAGCATTGATGAAATACAGAACAAACAATAACATAAAAAGATTAAAAGATACACGTTACGAATTTAAAGATTCTGACTTGCACGCGATTTACACGGGAATTTCACCAGAACTGGACAAATCATCAGAATTTGAAAAAGCAACAAATAAATTAAAAGCCATGGGCATTACAAAATTTAAGTTTATGAATCAACAAAACGAAAACGATTAATCACAACATTAAAACACCGCCAAATGGCGGTGTTTTTACGAAACAAAACAGACTGCCACCAATTACTTGGTGGCAGTTGCTCCCTTCCTTCCGGTTATCCGGAAACTGATTGTCCCATAACGCGCATTGGGCCGGATTTATTAGGCGGCCATTGCAACGCCGTCTGCGGACGTAACTGAACTGTCGGCGGCATCCATAATCTTTTTCGCTTCGGCAAAAACCAATTCTTTGACACGCAATGCCAATGTTTTTGTATCCATGCTTTCTGCTGGAACTTCGAAATTATCTGTACGAATTTGTAATGATACATATGCACCAACCAAAGATGAACGAGCCAAATCTTCGATTGAACGTGGTGCATTATTAGAACCGATTTTCAATTCATCGGCCAAAGATATAATCTGACGATCTGCGTTAACCCATACTGTTGTTGTTAGGACTTGGTTCAAGGCAATCATAATTTCTTTGATGTTTTTTTGCATGCGCGTTTCCCCTCCTTTCGGGCGTTAGTTGTTGTTTTATCTGAATTTCTTGTAAATACCGATGTATTTACAAAATTACCAGATAAAGTTTTTTTATTTTTTTACTTTTCCCAAAAAACTGCCAATTTCGCGGTTTTCTGGGCTTTTTATTTCTTTTTCCCTTGTCTATACAAACATCTTAGAACAAAAACGAATCGTTGGTCAAGCACAAAATTAAAATATTTGCATTTTATTGTAATTTTTTTATTTTTATTTCAAAAAACCATAAAAAACCATAAAAGAATTATCTGTCGTCTTTGACAACCATATAAATATGTGATAAAATATCTGTAACAACGGGCAAAAAAAAGCAAAATATGTCATTATTTCTGTCTTCTTATGAAAATCGCATCGATACAAAGGGCCGTATTTCTGTGCCTGCAAAATTCCGTGCAGCAATCGCAAACGACGAATTTCAGGGCGTTGTATTATATCGTTCACTGACAGATAACTGTATCGAAGGCGTATCAATGTCACACATGGAAAAACTGGCAGAATCAGATAACACATGTGGCGATTTATTCGCAGACGCCCAACAAATGGCATTTGACGTCACAGGCCGCATAATCATTACCCCAGAACTTATAAAACACGCAGGCATAAAAAACAATGCTATATTTGTCGGTCGTGGGAACAGCTTTCAAATTTGGAACCCCGACAATTTTCGCAAAAGCAGCAAATTCCAACCAATAATTCAAAAGAAATAAAAACCGCCCGATTGGGCGGTGTTTTTATAATGTATATTAGTTTTATTCTGTTTCTTGCAATTTTGCACGTATATCCGACAACGCCTTGGCACGTTCTTCGATTAAACCATTCAAATTAGCCTTGGTCAAATCAGACGCATACTTAATAGAATTAGCAAACGCCAGTGCATCACTGTTACCGTGCGTTTTAAACGCAAATCCACGCAACCCCAAAAATGTTGCACCAGCATATGAACGTGGATCAATTTTATGCTTTAAACGTTTAAACACATGCACCAAGAAAAATGCACCAATTATTGCCAATATAGACTTCTTAAAGTTTTCAACAATAACGCGTTTAATTAATTTTGCTGTACCTTCGACTGTCTTTAACACGATATTGCCAGTAAAGCCATCTGTAACAACAACCTGAACACGGCCAGCACTGATATCATTAGCCTCTACAAAACCGATATATTCGTATGGTAATTTATCTTTGTATTCTGTCAGAACTTTATTCAAATGCACCAATGTTTCGTTACCCTTGGTTTCTTCAGAGCCAATATTCAAAACACCCAGTTTTGGTTTTGGCATATGTCCCACAACTTCGGCATAAACACTGCCCAGTACCGCAAAGTCAAATAAGATATTTTCATCACAATGAACATTTGCCCCCAAATCCAGCACAACCACACGGCCGTCACCGGCACCTGATGGCAACATTGTTGTAATCGCAGGACGCGCAATACCGTCAATCGTCTTTAATGCCAATTTGGACAATGACATTAACATACCAGTATTACCAGCACTGATAACAGCCGCAGAATTACCTTCGCGGACATCTTTAATCGCCATGTACATTGATGTATCTTGGGCATGACGCAGAACATCCATAACCTTGTCTGTACCTTTGATAACATTGGGTGCATGAATTACATCGATATTACGTGCGACACGTGGATATTTTGCCAACAATTTACGCAATATCTTTTCATCACCAAAAACACGAAAATGAACACTGTTTTCACCATTTTGATACAAAAACTGGTTTATTCCACCCAAAACCGCATTCGGTCCCTTGTCACCACCCATTGCATCAATTGCGATTATTTTCTTTTCTTCTGACATAGTACATAAAAAAAGCAGAAAAGGCCACCACGGTGCCCTGCATTCTGCCTTTTATCCCCCAATATTTTGGTTCATTAAATTATTTTGCACCACATGCAGGACAAACATGATGTGGACGTTTCTTTTCACCACATGTTTTGCAAACACTACATGGCATTACAGACAATGCGTCATGTGAACGGCGTTGTGCACTGCGTGCTTTACTTGTTTTACTTTTTGGCGTTGCCATTTTTTATCCTTTTTATTTTTATAACTGTTCTATTGTATTCAAATTCTGCCAATTTGCAAGCAAAAGTTTAATCTGACAGAACTTGGGCACAAAACATGCCATGATTGTGCATTAAACCAATAACAGCACTGTGGTCGTCCAGCCCTAAATAAAACTGATAATCAGCAGATTCCAGTTCTTTTATCTTGGCCAGTTTGAATTCTGCGGTTGTACCATTGTAATCATGTGGCTTGCAGAAAACTAATTTTTTTATATTAGGCAATAAATTATGAATATGGTTTTCAACTTTTTCTTGTCCCATTGCCCAGCGTCCTGTGATAAATACAATCGTAAATTTCTGGCCCAAAATATTCAATATATCAATCATATTGTCATTTGGTGCACCAAAACGATCATAGTTTGGTGTTGCAAATTTTTGACATACAACGCCATCAATATCACAATAAATCGCAGGTATTTTTTCCATATTGCTTATTTGCCCTGTCTTAGACGCGGACGCCCAGTGTGGTTTATTTACCATACTGGGCGTAACCGTTGTAATTGCTGGATATTAGATATCCAACAATTGTTGTTGACCATTACCTTCGCGTGCCAAACGTTCTGCCTTTTCTTCTTCTTTGGCAATTTCACGGACACGACGAACGTATGCACCTGTTCCAATTGGAATCAAACGACCAACAATCAAGTTTTCGTTGATACCAACCAATTTATCTGTTGAACCACCGATTGCGGCGTCAACCAATACTTTTGTTGTCTGTTGGAACGATGCATTTGAAATAAATGAACGTGATGTCAATGATGCACGTGTCAAACCAACCAAGACTTGGGATGCTTCGGCCAGTTTACCGTTATCGCGTGCAACACGTGCGTTTTCTTCTTCGAAATCAACACGGTCAACAACCTGACCCATCAAGAATCCTGTGTCACCTGGGTTTGTGATTTCAACACGACGTGTCATTTCACGTATCAGAATTTCAATATGTTTATCGTTAATTACCACGCCCTGCAGACGGTAAACTTGCTGAATCTGTTCAACCATAAAGGTTGCCAAGGCTTTCTGACCCAAGATACGTAAAATATCTTGTGGAACAGGATCACCATCAACCAGTTTTTCAGCCTTTTTCACAATATCACCACTGCGTACCAACAGGTTTGTACCCTTTGGAACCGCATATTCAACAGGTGCTGTGCCGTCTGTTGGTTCGATACGGATAATAATCTTGTTCTTGGCATCTTCCAGTTCAATTGTACCGTCAATTTCTGCCAGCAATGCTGGGTTTGTTGGACGACGTACTTCCAGCAATTCATTAACACGTGGCAAACCACCTGTAATGTCGCCTGTACGTTTTGTTTGAACAGGGATACGTGCCAAAATATCACCGGCAACAACCTTGTCACCATTGGCAACATTCAATACGGAATAGATTGGCAACAGATATTCTGCAATCTTCTTTCCGCCCAAGGAAATTACGTTTCCTTTTTCGTCAACCAATGTAACAGCAGGTTTTAATGCCTTTTTGGTATTTGTTTTCCAGTTAATAACTTTGCGTGAAACGATACCTGTCATGGAATCAACTTCTTCTTGGTATGAAACGTTTTCAACCAAGTCATTAAAGTTTACAATACCGTCTTTTTCAGCGATAATTGTATTTGAGTATGGATCCCATTCTGCAACCTTGGCACCTTTTTCAACACTGTCACCATCGTTAACAATCAACATAGATGCATATGGCAAGTTACTGCTGAACAATTCTTTGCCTTCGGCATCAACAACAGCCAATTTACCGTTACGTGACAATACTACTACACGGCCTGCACTGTTCTTAATTGTGTTAACACCAGACAGTTTGATTGTACCGGATACAGGTACTTCGATAAAGTGACTTTCCGCACCACCAGCAGCAATACCACCAATGTGGAAAGTACGCAATGTCAACTGTGTACCAGGTTCACCAATTGATTGTCCTGCGACAACACCAACAGCTTCGCCGACGTGTACCAATGCATTTCTGGACAAGTCCATACCATAACATTTTGCACACAAACCATCGGAACAGCATGTCAGTACACTGCGGACATCAACAGATGGCAGACCTGATTCATTAATTTGTTTTGCTGCAGCCTTGGTAATCAATTCACCGGCTGGAACAATAACTTCTTTGGTAATTGGATGAACAACATCATGTGCTGCAGTACGTCCCAAAACAACATCACCCAGTGCAACAGACAATGTAGAACCCTGATATACAGGTTTTGCTGTAATAAAGTCTGTTGTACCACAGTCGTGTTCTGTGATAACTGTATTCTGTGACAATTCAACCAAACGACGTGTCAAGTAACCAGCGTCAGCTGTTTTCAAAGCCGTGTCAGACATACCTTTACGTGCACCGTGGGTAGAAGTAAAGTATTCAGACATGGTCAGACCTTCTTTAAAGTTCGAAACAATTGGAACTTCAATAATAGAACCGTCTGGCTTCTGCATCATACCACGCATACCTGCCAACTGCTGAATCTGACGTTTAGATCCACGTGCACCAGATAATGCCATCATATATACAGAATTCCACTGATCGCCACTGGATTTACCCAATGCAGCGTATGCCATATCACCCAGTTTATCGGTTGTTTTCTGCCACAAGTCAATCAATATGTTGTAGCGCTCACCACCAGACAACAAACCGTTTTGATATTGTTCTTCGATTTCTGCTGCTGCATGTTCAGATTCTGCAATCATGGTTTTCTTTTCTTCTGGAATAACGATATCGTCATAACCAATTGAAATACCACTGCGTGCAGCCTGTTCAAATCCGGTGTTTTTCAATGCGTCTGCCAACATAATCATTGCCTTGTCGCCACAACGTTCATATGTTGTTGCCAACAATGATTTAATTTCTTTTACTGGCATAACCTTGTTAACCAAATCAAATGGCATATTGTCAGAATCTGGCAACAATTCACCCAAAATCATACGACCTGCTGTTGTTTTGTATGTTTTACCCTTGATACGTGCAACAATTGGTGTATGCAATGTAATTGATTTGTTTTCCAACGCCAATTGAACTTCGTCCATTGTTGCAAAACGTGGTGATTTTTCATCGTGTTCACCATTAATCAAAGAAATATAGTAAACACCCAATACCATGTCTTGAGATGGAACAATCATTGGTTCACCGTTTGCAGGTGACAAAACGTTATTCGAAGACAACATTAATGTACGTGCTTCTAACTGTGCTTCCAATGAAATTGGAACGTGAACAGACATCTGGTCACCGTCAAAGTCAGCGTTAAAGCCCTTACATACCAATGGGTGCAGACGGATTGCCTTGCCTTCTATCAATACTGGTTCAAATGCCAACAGTGATAATCTGTGCAATGATGGTGCACGGTTCAACAATACTGGATGTTCGTGGATAACCTTTTCCAAGATTTCCCATACAACATCTTCGCCATTTTCAACCATTTTGCGGGCTGTTTTCAATGTGTTTGCATAGTCGCCTGCCATTAAACGGGCAAAAACAAATGGTTTGAACAATTCCAGTGCCATTGTCTTTGGCAAACCAACCTGATGCAATTTCAAAGTTGGACCAGATACGATAACAGAACGGCCAGAATAGTCCACACGTTTACCCAACATATTCATACGGAAACGACCAGACTTACCACGCAATGAATCAGATAATGATTTCAATGGACGACGGTTCTGTGAAACCATTGGACGTGCTTTGTGTCCGTTGTCGAACAATGAATCAACTGCTTCTTGCAACATGCGTTTTTCATTGCGGATAATAATATCAGGTGCGTGCATTTCCATAAAGCGTTTCAAACGATTGTTACGGATAATTACACGACGATACAAATCGTTCAAGTCAGACGCAGCAACGTGACCAGCATCCAATGTTACCAATGGACGCATATCAGGTGGGATTACTGGGATAATATCCGGCAGCATCCATGCTGGTTCTGTTTTAGAATCCAAGAACGATTCAACCAATTTCAACTGTTTAATGATGCCTTTGCGTTTTGCTTCGGATTTTGTTTCCGACAGTTCTGCACGCAGGCGTGTACGTTCATCGCCCATATCCAAATTTGCGATGATGTTGCGTACACCTTCGGCACCGATACCAACGCGGAATGCATCTGCACCGAATTCTTCGACAGCAGATTGATATTCATCTTCGCTGATAACATCATATTGTTTTAAATTTGTTAAACCTGGTTCAATAACGATATACGCATCGTAAGAAATAACCTGTTCCAATTTTTTCTGTGGCAAGTTATTCAACAATGTCGCAATTTTACCTTCACGCAGGAACCAAGTGTGTGCAACAGGCATTGCCAATTTAATATGTCCCATACGTTCACGACGAACAGCAGAAGAACCAACTTCTACGCCGCAACGTTCACAGACAACACCGCGGAACTTAATTCTTTTATATTTTCCGCATGCACATTCATAATCTTTTACAGGTCCAAAAATCTGTTGGCAGAACAGACCTTCAGCTTCTGGTTTCATGGAATGATAGTTAATGGTTTCTGGTTTTTTAACCTCGCCATGTGACCAGGACAGAATTTCTTCTGGGGACGCAATTGTGATACGCAAGGCATCAAATTGTTCCTTGGTTTCGATTTGTCCAAATATCTTTTGCAACATATTGCTCATTATATTTCGCTCCTTTCAGTCGCTTAAGAGTTTGTTAGTGGTTAGTCTTTTTAGTTAGTGCCAGTCCCGAACCCAATTTTTGGGTTCGGGGACCAACCACTAATCAATTTTCTTTGGTGTCATCGCCAGACCCAGACCGCGTAATTCGCGAACCAGCACATTAAATGCTTCTGGCGTACCTGTCTTGATATCATTGCTGCCAGAAACGATAGATTCATACATCTTGTTTCGGCCAACAATATCGTCAGACTTTACTGTTAACATTTCACGCAGCAAGTGTGCGGCACCGTGTGCTTCCAATGCCCATACTTCCATTTCACCCAAACGCTGGCCACCCATGTGGGCTTTACCAGACAATGGCTGTTGTGTAACCAATGAATAGTTACCGATTGAACGAGCGTGAATCTTTTCATCAACAAAGTGATGCAGTTTCAACATGTACATAACACCAACTGTTACTGGACGTGCAAACTTTTCACCTGTCATACCGTCATACAAGTCAAATTGACCTGTTTCTGGCAGACCAGCCAATTTCAACATATCACGAATATCTTCGGATGTTGCACCGTCAAATGTTGGTGTTGCCATTGGAACACCGTCACGTAACAAGGCAGCATGTGCACGAACATCTGTATCTGTCATTTTTTCCAGCTTTTCTGCTGTTTCTTTGCCATATACTTTGCCCATTATGCTACGCAAATCATCTGTTACGGCACGTTTTGCCTTGACTTCGTCCAGAACTGCACCTATCTGTGCACCCAATGTGCGGGCAGCCATACCAAGGTGGGTTTCCAAAATCTGACCAATGTTCATACGTGAAGGTACGCCCAATGGAGTCAGAACGATATCAACTGGTGTACGGTGTGCCAAGTGTGGCATATCTTCGACAGGTACAACTTTGGATACAATACCCTTGTTTCCGTGACGACCAGCCATTTTATCACCCGGCTGCAACTTCATTTTGTGTGCGATATATACTTTTACTTCTTTTAATACACCAGCATTCAAAGAGTTGCTTTCTGTTGCCTTGGATATTTCGGCGTCTGCTTTTTCGTTCAACAGTTTCAATTTCAAAACATGTTGTTCACGCAGTTCATCAATCTTGGCCTGTGCTTCTTTGTTCTTGACGACCATTTTCTTGACATCAGATGATTTGATGCCTTCGAATACTTCGCCTGTTAATTTCTTGCCGATAAATGGTTTTACACTGCCAGTACCAGATTCGATAACCATGTTTTCTGCAATCTGGAATACCTGATCTGCAAAGCCTTTTTCGATAATAGCGATTTCTTCTTCACGGTCTTTGTTAATCTTTTCGATTTTTTGCAGTTCAATCATCTGGGTGCGTTCGTCTTTCTTAACACCATGACGTGTTAATACGTTAACACCGATAACTGTACCTTCTTCGTTTGGACCAACACGCAAAGATGTATCTTTTACGTTCAATGCCTTTTCACCAAAGATATTACGCAACAATGCTTCTTCTGGTGTCAGCAATGTTTCTGATTTTGGTGTAACACGACCAACCAAGATATCGCCTTGTTTTACGCGTGCACCAACATAAATGATACCGGATTCGTCCAAATTCTTTAATGCTTCTTCGCCAACATTTGGAATATCACGTGTTAAACTTTCTGGGCCCAACTGTGTATCACGAACCTTGAATTCTTTTTCAACGATTTTTACAGATGTAAATACGTCATCACGAGAAATCTTTTCCGAGATAACAATAGAGTCTTCGTAGTTATATCCACGCCATGGCATAAATGCAACCAATACGTTGCGACCCAATGCCAAGTCACCATAATTCATAGAAGAACCGTCAGCAATAATGTCGCCCGCAGATACACGGTCGCCAACCTTTACCAATGGTTTCTGGTGAATAATGGTTTCACTGTTGGAACGTTCGAATTTTTCCAAGTTATAAATATCAACGCCTGTTACAACGTTGCGGCTGTTCATACATTTAACCACGATACGGTTTGCATCAACGGATTCAACAATACCACTGTGTTTTGCAACCTTACCTGTACGGGAATCACGTGCAACTTCACGTTCAATACCAGTACCGACCAATGGTGCCTGAACACGTAACAATGGAACACCCTGGCGTTGCATGTTCGAACCCATCAATGCACGGTTCGCGTCGTCATTTTCAACGAATGGAATCAAACCTGTTGCAATAGATACTACCTGACGTGGTTCAACGTCGATTAAGTCAATTTCGTCTTTTGCAACCATGGTAAATTCACCGTCAACACGTGCCGTTACAGTTTCTTCTGCCAAGACACCTTCTTTTGTTGTTGGGGTGTTACCCTGGGCAATTTTATGACCCAATTCTTCGTCTGCTGTCAAATATACCATTTTGTCTGTTACACGACCATTTTCAACAACATAGTATGGTGTTTCAATGAATCCATATGGATTTACACGTGCATATGAAGACAAGTGGTTAATCAGACCGATATTCGCACCTTCTGGGGTGTGAATTGGGCACAAACGACCATAGTGTGTTGGATGAACGTCACGAACATCAATGCCTGCACGTTCACGGTTCAAGCCCCCTGGACCCAATGCAGAAATACGACGTTTGTGTTCCAGTTCTGACAATGGATTGTACGCATCCATAAACTGAGACAACTGTGATGTTCCCAAGAATTCAGATACCAATGACATCAATGGTTTTACGTTGATAACATCTTGTGGTTGCATATTTGCGATGTTTGGAGAAGACAAACTTTCACGAACCAAGCGTTCAATACGAACCATACCAGTACGGAAGTTTTGTTCCAACAATTCGCCAACTGTGCGAACACGACGATTTGACAAGTTGTCGATATCATCAACTGTATCCTTGCGGTCAATGATGTTTGTTAATGTCTTTAATACCGCCAGGAAGTCAGATTTAGTCAACAAACGTTCATCTTCTGGTTTTTTGCCAGAATCAATTTTCAAGCGTTTGTTCATCTTGAAACGACCAACAGCAGACAAATCATAGTATGCAGGTTCAAAACCTTGACGCATAAACAGATTGATTGCCGCTTCCAGTGTTGGACGTTCACCTGGACGGATAATATTATAAATTTCAATTAATGCTTCTTCACGGTTTGTTGTTTTATCAGCCAACAAAGTATTACGCATATGTGCAGTGATTGTGGCATTATCAATAGAAATCAGGCTGATTTCTTTGATATTCATTTTATCCAAATCATTCAATACTTCTTCGGTGATTTCTGTGCCAGCTGGCATAACAACTTCATCGCCTGACATGATTGGATCAAACAAATATTCACCAATCAAAGATTCTGGCAACATGCCGAAACTCTTGGATGTTTCCAACAATTTCTTCATACGTTTGCCGTTCAAGCGATCGCCCTTGGACGCCATAACCTTTTTATCTTTTGGATTAATCAAATCATAATTCAAACGATATTTATCCAAACCTTCGAAACTTGCTGTTTCGCCAGTCCACAATTTGCCATCAAAAGATAATGGAATGCGTTTATAGAACGTACCCAGAATTTCTGTATCAGACATACCACGAATTGTTGTTTTACGTGGTTCTGCCAACCATTTCTTTTCATCTTCGGCCGCAGGCAAGCAACGCAACAGAACTGTTGCAGGTACTTTACGACGACGGTCGATACGTACATAAATCACGCCTTTGGATTCTTCGAAATCAATCCAAGAACCGTGTTCTGGAATAATACGTGCAGTGTATGTAATTGGATTTCCAGCGACTTTTGCTTCTTTGGTTGTTGCAAACACAACGCCTTGGGCACGATGCATCTGAGAAACGATAACACGTTCAACACCTGATGCGATAAAACTGCCACGTTCTGTCATTAATGGCACTTCGCCCATGCATATTTCTTGTTCTTTGATATCGCGTAATGTCTTTTTACCATCTTCTGCGATGTCCCATAAAATCAATCTCAGCTTCAATTTTAACTTGCTGGAGTATGTCATATTACGCAACATGCATTCTTTTACATTATAGACTGGTTTGTCCAATGTATATTCTACAAATTCCAGGTCGGCAACGCCGGCATAGTCTTTGATTGGGAACATAGAAGAGAATACATTTTGCAATCCCATGTTTTTACGGGATTGTGGTTCAACATCTGCCTGCAAGAAATTTTTGTAGGAATCATATTGAATTTCAACTAAATCAGGAAGCGGAGTTTGCAAAAAACTTTTACCAAAAGATTTTCTAAATTTCTGGATAACTGCCATCGGTTTTAATCCTTTTTTTGTGTGTTTTGTGCAAACGAACGATAAACAGAGCAAAAAGAAAATTCTTAAACAAATTGTGATTTAAATTTTATAAAAGTATCGATAATTATTTTCTAATTATCTTGCACAATTTATTTAACAATCTCCTTTTTGCTCTGCTTTTGTCGTGTGTTTTTTTGACATATGTCTTTTACGCCTTTGTGCCCGCATGGGATTTTTATCCCACGCGGGCGGCGTTTTGTTGTATTTTCATACAACGTATAGGTTCCGAATCTTGCGATTCTGGGGTGCGATGAATTATTTCAATTCAACTTTTGCACCAGCTGCTTCTAATGTAGCTTTCATTTTTTCAGCTTCATCTTTTGCAACTGCTTCTTTTACTGCTTTTGGTGCTGATTCAACCAAAGCTTTTGCTTCGCCCAAGCCCAAACCAGTAATGTCTTTTACAGCCTTGATAACAGCCAATTTGTTTGCACCAGCTTCTGCCAATACAACGTCAAATTCTGTTTTTTCTTCTGCAGCTGCAGCAACTGGACCAGCAGCAACTGCAACAGCAGCAGCAGCACTTACGCCCCATGTTTCTTCTAATGCTTTGGACAGTTCAACTGCTTCCAAAACAGTCAATTTTGACAATTCTTCAACTAATTTTTGAATGTCTGCCATTTTTTTACTCCTATTCTGTAGGTAGGTCAGAATATTGCTATTCTGATTTTATTGTTCTTTTTTTCCATACTCTGCTGAAACGCGTGCCAGACGTGAACCTGGTTCAACCAAGATACGTGCAATAGTGCCACGGATTTCCAACAGGGAAGGAAGCTTGGATAATTGCAATACGCCGTTCACATCCAGAACGTCTGCATCCATTTTACCGCCCAAAATTGTCAAATTTGGATGTTCTTCTGCAAATTTGGCCAAAACTTTGGTAACAGCCAAACCGTCAGTTGCAACAGCAACAGCAGTTGGATGTTTCAGCATTTCAGATACAGGTTCAAAGTCGGTGTCTTTTAATGCCAACTTCATCAAACGGTTTTTAACTACTTTGAATACTGAAACCAATGGACGTAATTCGTTACGCAGTGTTTCAAATTCTTTTACAGTCAAACCATGGTTTTCAATAACGAAAACACCGTTTGCTTCTTTCAGGGACGACTGCAACGCTGAAATCAAACCTGATTTTTCTTCGCGTTTCATCTATTTTTCCTTCAAGCTTCTGTTTTGTTTAACTTTCCATCCAAGGTTCCCCTTGGGTGGGGCTTTGTTTCCTGCCCCAAAGAATTTTTCTTTGTCTATGATGGAAATTAAGTGTTACCACACCATCAGTCTTGGACAGAAATCTGTTTTTGCGACTGGGGAACATCCCCAATCGCAATTAATTATTTTGCATCTACTTTCAGACCTGGACCCTGTGTTGTTGCAACAGAGATACCCAAGATATACTGACCCTTGGCGGATGCAGGTTTAATTTTCTTTAACTGATCAATCAATGCAACCGCATTTTCAACCAATTTTGCAGTTTCAAATGACATTTTACCGATACCAGCGTGGATAATACCTTTCTTTTCAGCACGGTATTCAATCTGACCCGCTTTTGCTGTTGCAACAGCTTCGGCAACGTTATTTGTAACTGTACCCAATTTTGGGTTTGGCATCAAACCTTTTGGACCCAAAACACGTGCGATTTTTGACATTTTTGGCATCATGTCTGGTGTTGCGATAACACGGTCAAAGTTGATGTTACCGTTCGCTACAGAATCAATCAATTCTTCGCCACCAACAACGTCTGCACCGGCTTTCTTTGCTTCGTCAGCAGCATTTGCAGTAAATACAGCAACACGTACTGTTTTACCTGTGCCATTTGGCAAAGACAACATACCACGGATGTTTTGATCAGCCTTGGTTACATCAATTCCCAAACGAATAGCAATTTCCAATGTTTCATCAAATTTTTTGGATGCATATTCACGTAAAACTTCGATAGCATCAGCCAAAGCATATACTTTGTCTGTGTCCAAGTTTTTCCAAGTTTGTTGTTTCTTTGTTAATTTCATGATATTATTCCCCCACCTTTACGCCCATTGAACGGCATTGACCTGCAACAATATTCATAGCAGATTCAATAGTAGAGCAATTTAAGTCTGGCATTTTCGCTTCGGGAATTTCTTTGATTTGTGCCTGAGAAATTGTGCCAACAAAATCACGACCTGGTTTATGGGAACCGATTTTCAATTTCAATGCTTTTTTAATGTAATATGATACAGGTGGCAATTTCATAATGAATTCGAAACTGCGATCTGTGTAAACAGTGATAATACATGGAATTGGCATTCCAGGTTCTTTATCAGATGTTTTATCATTAAACTGTTTGCAGAATTCTGCGATATTTACACCAGCAGCACCCAACGCTGGACCAATTGGTGGCGCAGGATTTGCCTGTTTTGCAGGGACGACCAATTTAACCAATCCCTTTACTTCTTTTTTTGCCATTTTTCACTCCGTTTTTTTCGTTTGTGTCGTGGTACGATATGGCGTATCTACCACGTGTTGTTGTGATTTTACTGCATTTTTTTCAGAAAACCACAAAAAACTTTTTTATTTTCGTTTCATCTGTTCTAACACAGACTTATGTATAATCACTCTATACTTTTTTACAAGACGATACCTTGCATATAAACTTGTTACATAATTCTCAGAACATTCAACTTTTATTTTACCGTCTTCTGTTCTTACCAGTCGCAATCCATCCTTGGCACGACTACCCAGTTTAATACACAATCTGCTTACCCCCTAGCTCTTGCCAAGCACGTATTTGTTTTTTTCTTGCCTCATCCCAGCATTCTTCCAAATACGCACGATATTTTTCTGGTATCTCTACTTTTTCTTTTGCAAGACTATCAGAAAACGACAGAAACTTTTGCATACTATACCCGTTCTACCTGACTAAATTCCAGTTCCATGCTGGTTTCACGACCAAACACCAGAACAGTTACAGTCATTTTTTGTTTTACATTGTCAACTTCGGACGCAACACCGTTAAAGCCAGCAAACGGACCGTCGATAACATGTACTTCCTGACCAACTTCGTACATAACATCATCTGCAACAACAGAGCCTTCTTCGACCTGTTTCAACAAACGACGTGCTTCTTCTTCGCTGACAGCGATTGGTTTTTGTCTGGCACCCAAGAACATAACAACCTGAGGTATCTGTTTAACCAATGTAAACGTTTCATTATTCATAACCATCTGAACAACGATATAGCCTGGGAAAAATTTCTTTTCACTTTTTACACGTTTTCCAGCCTTGACTTCTGTAACTTCACGTGTTGGAACCAAAATTTCACCAAACAACGCATTTAAACGACGTTTATCAATCTGTTCACGCAAACCACGTGCAACCTTGTCTTCGCACCCAGTATGAACATTTACAACAAACCACTGCATTTTTTCTTCCATCTGCACTTCCTTTGACCGTTTGTTTTTCTTTAGAAAATCCACCCAACAATTGCGTTCAGGATACTGTCAACAACAAAAAAGAACAGTGTCGCCAAACCAGAAAATACCAATATCATAATAGTTGCACGAATAACACTGTCACGTGATGGCCATACAATTTTAAACCATTCACTGCGAACAGACTTAAAAAAATCAAGTATTTTCTTCATAAAAATTGCCTAAATTACGTAATTTACTGTTAACCATTATCTTGGCAGGGGCAGAAGGAATCGAACCCTCATCCGCGGTTTTGGAGACCGATATTCTACCGTTGAACTATGCCCCTTTGAACATACCTATACCTGTCTGATGTACCGCATGCCAACACAATAGTCTGTGACACAATAGCACACAGATACAAAAAATCAAGCGGAAATATTATAATACTTTTTATTTTTTGTAGCAAGCACATTTTAACACACATTTTTTACATATATTATTGATATTTATAAATTTTCTCTTGCATGATACGGCCATTTTTTTCTACAATCAACATAATCAAGGGGGAGAAACACGTGCAAAACCGCATAGAACCGCCATTTTTACTATCCAGAACTATGACCTTTGTTTTGGCAACGGCGTTGATTGTGCTGGGTGCACTGGGCGTTACAATATACAACATGTTCCCACTGAACAGACCACAGGTGTTCTTTTTAACAACAACTATCCCAGATAACCAGGACGTTCGCTTGGTCGAAATGCAACCACGCAGTGAAAACACCGATAGATATAAACAAGAATTTGTTCGCGAATACATTAGACACAGAAACGAAGTATTGGCAAACGCAAATGAAATGCACAAAAAATGGAACGGCGACAATGGAATCGTTCGCATAACATCTGATGACGATGTATATTACAACTTTACCAAAACCGCATTGTTTAATGAGGTTATGAGCAACGTCGTACCAAACATCCCTGTACAATGCGGAATCATTTTTGATGGTGCACCGATGAATTTGGCATCTAATTCCAAAAACACAGATGTATATCAAACTAAAATTAAATACTTTTGTGAAGATAGTACTGGACCTATTACCCCAAAAGATTATACAATAAAGATAACGTTATTAACACAAGACGGGACGTACGTTAAATGGGCCGACCGTATTGAAAACCCACTGGGGTTAAAAGTAGTAGAATACACAATAGTATCTGGGGCTGGCGATCCGCTTGATACAGGATTCTTGGCAACAGAATAAAATTAAAAAGAAAGAAGGATTGATACAATGTTTGCAAAAGTGTTCAATTTTAATTTAGTAGTATGTTGTTTGACAGGTTTGTTATGTCTGCCCGCATATTCTGCAGGAATACAAGCAGCATGGGACAATCCAACTGCAAACATGGCCAGTGGCAGTATAAAACCAGGATATGCACAACTTGCATGGTCTGCAGGTTCTGTATTACCAATTAAATTGCGTAATGGCATGGTTACAATGGTATCACTGCCAAATGGCGAACAGATTGCAGATGCTGTTGTTGGCGACCAAAGTTTGTTTGACATTGATACAACCCAAGGCGACAGAACAATGTTTATTTCACCTGTGGGGTCTAATCAGGGTTCTGATACAAACTTGATTGTAACTGGAAAATCTGGCAACAAGTACATCTTTTACTTACGCAGTGAACCATCAAATTCCAGCGAAATTACATATTCACAGGTAGATATTATATTGGACGGCAATGCATCGTTACCAAACGCCACAGGTGCTGTTGCATCGGGCGGTGCAAAATCAATATTCCAAAAATCTGCACCCGCATCCAGCGTTGTTGGTGTTGACGGCGAAGATTATGGTTGGATTAAATCTATGAAAATCGATCCATCTGAATTTAGATTTGACTTGGATATCTTTGTACCAAATCCAGATGATTATGTTATCGCACCAGAACGCGTATGGCGTGACAGAATATTTACATATATAGACTTTGGCGACAAGGTTATATCAATGACCCAACGCCCTGTTGTATCACTGTTGGTCGAAGGGGGTGAATCTCCTGTTGGGTTCCGTACCGATGGCGAAGACGGCAGATTATTAATTGTTGAAGCAGTTGGCGATATGGTTCTGCGTAGTGGTCAAAGAATTGTTTGTATTAAAAAACGTGAAAAACCATTCTTGATTGCAGACACAGCATCTGTAATGGCATTGGCCGAAGCAAACGTTGCACAAAGCATGTTGTCCGGACAATCATTGAACAACATTGCATACACAGACAGTATGGCCGCAATGAGTATGGGCGTCCCATATACTGGTACACCAATGTATGTTGGCGATCCAACAACAGTTAACCCAACGACAGGTGCAGGTTATTATATGCCAGCAGGATTTACAGTACCACAGGCGATGCCATCATCTGGCAGCGTTGTTAATATGTTGCCACAGGAACGCAATACTGCTGGTGCGTATCTGCCACAATCAAATATCCCATTGATTACAAGCAATCAAAACGGTGTTGCGATTGAATTAAAGTCAGATACATCTGTCAAGGCATTGGAAACATATTGGACAACATTATTAGCAAAATTTAGTGGCGAAGATGGTCAAGGATTATTGACCCCATATAAAGACATGGTGTTCTTTGCGGTTGATGAACAAGGTGTCGGAGATTTGGGTGCAACATCTACGACTGCCCGTCAATATCGTTTACGTATCGGACCATTTGCCGATATCGACACAGCACAATCACTGTGTGATAAAATGCTGAAATTCAGCGGCACCAGTTGCAGTGTTGTTCGTATGCAATAGTTTTATAAACTTTTAATAATGTGGGTTTGGGATGAAAAAACTAAAACAACAGTTCATTGATTTGAAAAATAGTACACCAAAGCATCTGCAATGGCTGTTGTTGGCGGCTGCATTTATTGTTGTATTAATATTGCTGACATTGGTATTTGGTGGCGACAAAAAAGAAGATATATCAAATACACAAAAAGTGGCTGCAAAACTGATTATCGATCCGGATATGATTGACTGGTCAAATGTAACTGTCGGGCAAAAAAAGACCCAGACAGTCAAAATATCAGCCAACAAACCTGTAAAGATGCTTGATGTACGTCAACACAAAGAAATAAACGGCTTTCATATAACACAGACTTGTAAAAAACAAAAGGCCATCGACAGTAAAATTGGCTGTGTTATTAATGCAACATACGAACCAACAACCGCAATGGCATCAACACAGGTTCCTGTGTTTATTGATTGGCATGCCGCTGATGAACCAGTGGACATGAAACGCACAGATAAAATTGTTTTATCACTGGGGGCAGTTGCACCAGTCGTTGAAAAAAAATCAGCACCAGTGGAAGAAAAGAAACCAGAACCAGTAATAGAAAAAAAACCGGTTGTAATCGAAGAACCTGAAATAGAAGAAGAAGCCGTAGTAGTAGAAGAAGTTATCAAACCGGCAAAGCCTGTTAAACAAGAGATAAAAAAAGAAATCGAAGCAATCGCACCTGCGATTGAATTCGAAGAAGAAGTTGACGAATACATACCTGCACCAGAGGCTTGTTCTGATTTCGCATTCCCAGGATACGATAACAGAGGACGCCAAATTGGTTGGATAAAACCCGAAGGTGGTGCGTATAAATTCCATCCTTTTTCAGACACAGAATGTGATAGTCCGACTGGTATTTACAACCCAGACAATGGTATTATAACAGATATAAAAAACAGCGGTAAACGTATCGGCACAGATGCAGAACATATCGGTTTTAGTGCAATATCCAGTGGTGTGTTGCCAGAACTGTCAAATGCACCTGCTGTTCGTCAGGTTAATCGTGCAGTACAATTGGACGAACCAAGCGACAGCGGTGGTGCAGGACGTTTAACATCCAAAGGTTTCGAGACTTTTTCTGGCATGCAAGATGCACCAGCACCAGAAGTTAACTATATTGGCACAGACACAGCATCAACTGTTGTATCTTCTATGATACAAGATCGTCAATTCTTGTTACGTCAGTATAAGCCAATTCCTGCAACAATCGTATCTGATGTTCGTGCAGATCCAGATACATTGGCAAACAATCATTTGCCAGTACGTGCCACAGTGGACAGAAACGTATATTCTGATAATGGTCGTAACGTTATTATACCTGCTGGTACATTAATGCTGGGATATGTAACAGGCAAATTACCAGGGCCATATACATCAATCGGTCGTATGGATATAAAGTGGTACCAGTTTATATTGCCAAATGGTGTTGAATTTAACTTTAATGGGAATGAACCATTTTCTGGTGACGCCCAAGGCCGTTCTGGCATCCCAGGATATGGCAGTACTGACTATCTGGAACAGTTCTTTATGCCAATGCTAACAGCAATTGTACCAGCAGCAGTTAATTTAATTGCCCCAATCAGTGACGCGTTTGTAAATCAAATAGATTTGGACAATAATACTGTTGTACAAAGTGGAACAATGCGTTCATCAGAAATGGCAAAAAATGAAATCATTAGTGCATGGAATCAAGTTGCACAAAAATTGATGGTTGATATGATGGACAACACAGTACCACCATTTACAATCGCAGCCGGCACACGTATCACTGTTTATTCACCTGTTGATTTGATGGTAACGTGTGGTGCACCTGACACTTCTGATAAAAAGTGTGCTATTGCTGATTATGGTTCTAAACAACGATACACACATAAGCATGATGCAGAACCCAACTATGATGATGGCACATGGGTTGGTCAGGCACGTTCTTTCAACCTGGCAGAATATTGTACATCTCCAGATTCAAATGGTAAAAGAACAGCCAAAGAAGAATGTAAAGATCCTGGTGCATGTGGTGGATATGATTACAGAACTGTATTGATGTACTGCGAATCATTGACATATACAACTAAGTCAAAGGTAAAGCAGAAAGCATATCATGAAAGTGAGGTAAAAAAATACCAAGATACTTACGGTACCGAAGGAGATAGGGACGAAGAACAACAGGCTGCATACGATGAAATGATTGGCATTACATACGATGACGAAGGCTATGTTGAAAATCCTTATGCAGAAGCAGAACCTGCCCCAGAAGAAGCCGTTTTAACATGTATGGACGGTTCGCTGCCAGATGCAAATGGTTGCTGTGCCGGTGAAGTATATACAGATATGGGCGAAATGGGATTCAACTGTTGCCCAGAAGCCGGTGGCGATTGCTTCCCACCAATTCTGTAAAAAGAAGCCAACAAATAAATTTAAACCACCGCACGGTGGTTTTTTTATTAACACAAACCAAAAAGGAGAACAAATACATAAACACATCCTGGAACAAATATACAGTACGCATCATTGCGTACTTTTTTTATACCGTATATTGATATAGAAACATAAAAAAAACCGATTCGCACACGCAAAACAAAATATGCAGTCCGAATCTGTTTTCTGATTCGTATTTCAACTGCAGGTTGTAATGTTTTACAAGGAATCTTTTCTTATGTATATATCAAATTATCAACAAATAACAAAAACAAAAGGAGAAAGAAAAAATGACAGCAACAATGACGATGGTATCAGTCGAAAAATTCCAATCAGCAGAACAATTATGGTTCTGGTTTTTATATTCAAAATCTGTAAGAAATGACTTTTCAAGAACAAGGCATACACCAACAAAAAGACCATGTGAAATTTTAGATGTAGAAACAATGATTACAAAATTATATCTGTCAGGAAAATTAACAGATGAACAACTGGCTGTAATGAAAAAATTTGGCGACAAACGTCGTGCCCCACATCAGCATATTTGGAACGAAAATCATGCTGCCGCACAATGGCGTACCGCCATGGCAGTTATAGATGTTGCCGCAAAAAAATCTGGTTGGATTTATTAACAGGAGTTATAAAGATGATTATTATTGCTTTTTCTGATAAAACATCAAAATTTTTACCGCGTGTATTATGTCGTGGTTTAAAACATACTGCACCGATTGGTGTTCATCAGGACAAATTAATTATGTATCAATTTATAAGCAAAAACACAATTAAACAAATATGTTTGAATATGCGTGATTTACAAATACTGCAACAACATGGTTGGCGTTTTATATATTTGACTGGTGATTTACCATTTAAATTTTATAATAAAAATGTCAAAACATGTGTACAACTGTCAAAACAGGCAATCGGCATAAACAAATGGAACATACAAACACCGAACGCTTTGTATAAATATTTATTATCAAAATAAAAATCCCCAACTGGGGATTTTTATTTGAATTCATATATAAACAATTTATGGGGATATTTTTTATAATTATAAAGAACAAAGCCTTTTTTTAAATCTACTATACGCACAGGTTTTAAATTCGGTACTTCAAAATTCAAAGAAATTAAAACTTTTATTTTCTTGTCATATTTCTGTAACAAAGGTGTAAATGTCGGATTTAAATAAGCAATTGCAATATCAAACTTATTCTTTGTGTTATCTAAATATTCAAACATATCTGTATTTATTGTCTGAAAATTTGCACGACTAAACAAACTAAAAAAACGGGATAAAAACACACAAAAAGGAGCATTTTCTAAGCCGATTACATTTGTATTTGTTTTTCGTGCAATATACCGTGCCAAACCACCATGACCTGAACCACACTCTACTATATTTCGTGCATTGGGATAATTATCGTTTATGTATTTCGCAACAGCCTTTTTTTGCACACGAGAAGCCCCAACAAATGGAACTTGGGATTTTATATGAACGCACCAAATATATTCTATTGCATACAGACAAGTAAACAAGACAACAAATGCAATAAATATTGTTATTACAACAAGTGCATAATAAAGAAACATTATACAAACCTTGGTTACAAGTTATCGGTTTATTATTTGCTTTGTTTTTTTATTATCTGCATTTGAAGTATGCCAAACATATTTGATACAGTCCAATACAGCACCAAACCTGCCGGCATCCATGCAAACATTATTGTAAATAATATCGGCATCCAGCGCATCATACGCTGTGTCTGTGCAGCAATATCATTAGGATTATTACTGTTTGTTTTTGGTGCCTGTAAATACTGTTGCAGCCACATTGTCGCACCCATTAATATCGGCAATATAAAATATGGATCCATTGCTGATAAATCAGATATCCACAAGAAATGTGCATTACGCATCGGAACAGATACCAATAACGCTTTGTACAACGCAAAGAATATAGGAATCTGAATCAACATTGGCAAACAACCTGACATTGGTGATGTCTTGTGCGTTTGATACAATTTCATCATTTCCATTTGCAGACGCATTTTATCGTTTGCGTACAGTTTTTGAATACGCTGTAATTCTGGTTGCATTTTCTGCATTGCAACCATATTAGTATATGATTTGCGTGTTAATGGCCACATTAATAAACGCAGCAATATTGTCATAATGATTATCGCAACACCATAGTTCATTACAATATGATGTATGCCATTTAATATCCACAACATTGGACGTGCCAAGAACCAGAACCAACCATAATCAATTGTTTCTGCCAATCCAATTATTTTATGTTCTGCAGCATCCAACACAGATTGTTCACGTGGACCTGCAAAAATATGTGTTGTAATTTTTGCATCAGCACCACTGACAACAGGCACTGCCCCAGATGCAGCATCTGCAATATATTTATCGCCAGACTTTTTAATACGTATTGTTTGGTCTGGACTGTCAATTGATGCAACTGTTTCCCAGTATTGATCTGCAAATCCTGCAAAGCCATTTGTCGTAGAATAAGCATATGACTTTTTATCAAGTTTATGCCATGGTGTTTCTTCAACATCAGAATTCACATATGCAATCGCCCCAGATTTTACCCCAGATGCAGACTTTACATTATTTTCGCGAACAATACGTGCATATGGCGATACAGATATATTTTGTTTTGAATTATTCTGTACTGTATCGGTAATTGTTATTACGTACCCATCTGTATCAATTGTTCTGGTAAATTTAACACCATCGCCATTACGCCATGTGTATGTGTTACCATTATTTTGCCATACTGTGGTTGCAACAGGTGCGTTTGTACCACTGGCCAACATGCCAACTTCGATAAAATTACCATCGCCTGACAATAATGTAACATTGTTCATAGAATCTGGTGCGACATCAAATTCAGTCAATTTAATATTTGAAACACGTAATCCTTGGACAGATGCAGTCATATTATCTGATGCAATTGTACTTTGTGGTACTGCAGATAAATCCAATACTGTTGTATTTTCTTCTGTTGGTTGAACAACTTGTTTTGGTGCAGTTACAGTACCGATTAACCACCACGCAGTTAAAAACACCAAAAACCACCAAAAGAAACCGGACTTTTTTGGAGTTGCATTTTTATTTGCATTCCACTGATTAAACCCAGAATTATTATTCATATATTGAACCATGATTATTTACCACCCTTTACTGATTTTATACATTTACGACGTGCAATATACCAATTCAACAGGTACAATCCCACACCAACTGTTATACAAATATCTGCAACATTAAACGCAGGCCAATGCCATCCCCCAACATGAAAATCAAGGAAATCAACAACCGCACCAAAACGTACCCTGTCAATCAGATTACCAATCGCACCACCTGCAATTAATGCCAATGGCACACGTTCATAACCTTTTGCATTTTTAAATAAATAATACAAGATTGCACCAATAATTACACCTGTGGCAACAACCAATATCAATGGTGCAGATTCACCCAATGCACGGAACAACGAAAAAGAAGTTCCTGGATTCCATGTAAAAACAATATTAAATAAATCAAATACATGTGCCATCAAATACGGCACAGGTACAACATCCCATGCAGGTCCAAACAATGGAACACCACCTGTGATAAGATATAACAACACACCCTTGGACAACTGATCCAACAAAATTGTGCCAAATATTATTGATAAAATTAAACCTGTTTTCTTCATGGTAACCTTTCCTGTTTATATAGGTTGAAATATAACAATATACAATACTAAAATCAAATAAAAAGTCCCCAAAGATGTGGGGATTTTTATCAATCTTGGTTATCAGAAATCACTGTTGATAATGCGGCATAATCATCTTGACGCATATCATGCAATAAATCTTCTATATCAGAATCTAGGACGCCAATATGTTCCAGTACACTGTAACCAATAAAGAACGAAGACTCTATGGTTTCTGGCATGGCGACATCAACACCTTCGGATATAAACATCTTGGAATCTGCCAAATTGCGTGCACGTGCAAAAATTTTAACACGTGGTGCAATTGATTTGATTGTTAATATTGATTTGCGAGCAGTCGTTGCATTATCCAACGCAACAACAGTACTTTTTACTTTGCGTGGTTGCAAACCAAATTCACGCAACACATCTTGGTTTGTCGCATCACCATACACAACATTAAATCCTTGTTCACGTCCCATCATAACAGCATTTACATCTAAATCTATTGCAACATATGGAATATCTTTTGCGTCCAGCATTTGACACACAATCTGACCAACACGACCAAATCCACATACAATAACATCTGGCTTTATTTTTTTATCTGTCTTGTCCAAAGAACGCGTCATTTTTTGTGGAAAAAGTTTACCTTTGCGTTGCAGATAATCATGCAACTTTAACAATAATGGCGTTGCCATTATAGACAAGACAATTATAGCAGTTAAAATTTCTTTGTGTGCAGTTGGAATTGCTTCTATGCCACTTGACTTCATCGTTTGCAACATCAGCAATGCAAATTCACCGCCCTGGGCCAGTATCAATGCAATTATTGTTGCATCTGGCAAATTAACACCACGCACACGTGCAACCATGAACATTGCAAAGAATTTGATAACAATCAATCCAACCAAACCACCCAGAACAACATACCAATTACTTAGTATTAAATCTAAATTTAAACCCATACCTAATGAAATAAAGAATAAAGCCAAAAACATAATTGCATATGGTGCAACTTCGGCTGTGATTTGATGACGATATATTGTTTCAGACATTAACATACCCGCCAAAAAAGCACCCAGACCGGCCGGCAACCCCATTAAATCCAATAATACAGCCCAAATAACTATATTCAGCAACACCGCCAATAAAAATGCTTCTTTTGATTTTAACTTTGCGACCAAACGTAACAACGGCGTCATTACAAAACGACCAACCAATACGACAGACAGAACCAATGCGACAGAAATTACAGCAACATCAATCGCTGCCGCCCCCAGATTAAATGTTTTTCCAGTTAAAACAGGTAACATTGCCAACAGTGGAATCGCCAATAAATCTTGGAATAACAATATAGAAAATGTTTGACGGCCCATATCTGTATTTAATTGATTTCTGTCTGTTAACAACTGTAAATCAGCAGATGTGCTGGACATTGCCAACATCAAAGATATCATTATACAACCCATAATTGTCCATTGTGTTAATCCAACCAATAATGGAAATAACATAACAGCAACCATCATAACCTGGGCTGCACCAAATCCAAATATCGTACGACGCAAACGCCATAGACGTTTTATATTAATTTCCAATCCAATATTAAACCACAAAAACAAAATTCCAAGTTCACCCAAAAAGGCCCAAGTTTCATTTAATTCAAACAAATTTAAAACATATGGTCCCGATAAAATACCAGTTAACAAAAACGCGACCAACGCACCAATCTTGGCAGAACGCAGCAAATAGACCAACACAAATATTATTGCAAAAAACAGCAATATCGATACAGACATTGTTTAAAACCCCTCTCCTATTCAAATGTAATTATATCAGATTTTGTGCCAATATCGCAAACATTTCTGGCGATAAATTTTCTGCACGTTCGGTTCCTGTTAATCCAAACTGTTCCCAATCAACATTTGGAATTATAGAACGTATCATTTTACGTCGTTGACCAAATAATTTTGCAGTTATTTTTTCAATTTTTGATAAATCTGAAATTGCAGAAATCTTATCCAGATTTGGAATAATTTGAACAACCGCAGATTGAACCTTTGGACGTGGAACAAATGCAGTATTTGGAACATCAAACAATATTTTCGCATCCGCAATCAGTGATGTTAAAACTGCCAAACGGCCGTAATGTTCATCACCCGGCTTTGACGTGATACGCAGTGCAACTTCCTTTTGGAACATCAATGTCAGTGATTTTATTTTTTCACCAGATGCAATTTTTTGCAACCAACCAATCAATAATTCTGTACCGACATTATACGGCAAGTTCGCACAAATAGCATATTCTTCAAATCCAAGTTTTGAAAAATCAACCCGCAATGCATCATCAAAAAGAACATTTAAACGACCATTTGATGCATCAATAACCTGTGACAATATAGGCTGAGTTGTTTTATCTTTTTCAATCGCAACAACACACTTGGCACCAGCCATCAATATCGCACGTGTTAATCCAGCAGGACCAGGTCCTACTTCGACCACAGGTGTATTTTCAATATCTGGCACACTGCGTGCAATACGCCCTGTTAAATTTAAATCAAACAAAAAATTCTGACCAAATTGTTTTTTTGGTTCCAACCCACAATCACGCATCATACTGGATACAGGTGGCAAAGAATTTATCATATCTGTCATAATGATTTACGCCCCCCAAACGCCAATGTCAATGTCCCATCATCCAGATAATCCAAATCACCACCCAACGGTACACCAGATGCCAATTCAGAAAACACAACCGATGTATCGGTACCGATAACAGACATTATATAATGTTGTGTTGTTTTGCCTTCGACTGTGTTTGGTAATGCGAAAATAATTTCTGTTATTTTTTCGTTTTCGATTCTGGATGCCAAATTTGCGATATTTAAGTCTTGGGGCAACACACCAGACGCACCAGACAACAGTCCACCAATAATATGATAACGTCCCTGGAAAACAGATGATTTTTCCAGAACCCAAACATCAGATAAATCACGCACTATACACAACTGACCATTTTGACGCGACGCGTCACGACAATATTCACATTTTCCCGCCCCACGATCAGTCAACACACCACATACTGGACAAGGTGCAATATTTTCTGTTGCATCAATTATCGCAGACGCCAACGCCATACCACGTCCTGTTTTATCTTGTAACAGTGCCAATGCAATACGCTGACCACCACGGTTTCCAACACGTGGCAATTTTGCAAATAACTTTATTAACTTTTCTATTTTTGGATTCATAACATTTATACAATACTAATGAAAAACATAACTGTCAATACCATGTGCACTGGCAGTTGCTTTTATTTTCTGGGCTTCTGCATCAGACACACCATATACACGGACACGATATAATCCTGAACCATTTGGTTCAACAACCGCATTTACACCAATTTTACTTTTTATATTTCCTGCATGCGTTTGTGCTGCAGACATAGAAGCGAACGCACCAAACTGCACACCTGCACCACCACGTGTTACACTTGGGGTGGTTGATTGTGTATATTTTGGCGACGCATTACTGACTGCAGAATTATATGCACCAGCCATTGTTGTTGGCTGTGCAGGCACAGATTGTTCAATTGGTTTTGTCGGTGTATTCACCACCACAGGTGCATCACCATTGTTTAACATTGAAAAACCACGTGTCAACATTTGTGCAGCAACATTTGCACGAACATCTTTGTTTTCTGCACCTAAAACAACAGACATCAAACGATGATTTCCACGATGTGCAGTTGCAACCAATGAATACTTAGACTTTTTGGTATATCCTGTTTTCATACCATCGCACCCATTATAAGACGTCAATAATCTGTTGCCATTTGTATATGTTTTTCCATTATACACCCAAGATTTAATACCAAAGAAATGCCAATATTGTGGATAATGCTTATATACCGCCATTGACAGTAATGCAATATCACGTGCAGTTGACATATGATCATCATTTGGCAGTCCAGATGAATTTTCAAAATTTGTATTCGTCAGACCAATTTCACGTGCAACACGTGTCATTAAATCTGCAAAAGATTCTTCTTGGCCACCTTTTAAATTTTCAGCCAAAACACGTGCAACGTCATTTGCACTGTACACTGCAACAGCCTTTATCGCATCTTCGACGCGAATCTTAGAACCCGCTGTCAGTCCCAGTTTTACAGGTTCTGCATTTGCAGCCGCCTGTGACACAATCAAATAATCATCCAGTGACAGTCGATTGTGATCCAGTGCATCAAACGTTAAATATAACGTCATAATTTTTGTTAAACTGGCCGGATAATTTAATTGATTTGCATTTTCTTGGTACAGAACACGACCTGTATCCATATCAGCAACCAATGCCGCACGATACTGGGCTGCGTATGCATTTGCACATAAAAACAGTCCGCATAAAAAAGGAATCATTCTTCTCATGGAATTCATGATAATAAAAAAGTATTTATTCGGTCAATCAATAAATATTATCTGACGTTTGATTCCGAGATATGTCGTACATTTAAATCTTTCTTGGCAGCGTTGATTACAACTTCATATCTTTTGACTTTTGCAAAAAATTCCTTGGCATTTATAGACAGTGCCGGTGCACGTCCAAACTTCATCGCAAAGAACATATAATGAATTATTATTGGATCCGATACCTTGACCTGATTAACCAATTTTTCAAAAGCGGCCATATTATCTGTTTTAATAAAATTAACCAACTTTTTAACAATATCTATCTGACGCAGGTTCAGTTTTTTTATATCATCAATTGCACCATCACGCATATCAAATGATGGGATATCGATTATCTTGCCACCCTTGATATTCCCAGGATGCGTATCACGCACAATAATCCCCTTGGTTAAATATGCAAAATACATCTTTATCATTGCATCTTCAAAACCATGTGCATTATCTTTTGCAACATAATCAGATATAACCCAAGAATACTTGCGACCATTATGTTCAAATACAGAACCAATATACGCATGATTTAATAAATTCTTGGCACGTTTTTGTATTGGAATAACATCCATTTCACCAAATGCAGACAAACGATTTATCTTGAAAGCAAATGTTTCCTTGCCGATTTTTAATTTATACACACTGCCAACAGAACCACTAGCAACATACTGCAGTTTAACGGGCTGATTAAACAAATCTGGGGCTGATAATTTTATTTCATTTTGGTATGAAAAGTTTTCTAGTTTTGAATGAAATTCATTTGCAACATTTGTCATAAAATTATTAAATTCATCCGTTGCATTTTTAATATCCGCCATGTCAATATATTTGAATAATTGTGGCGGCAAACTGCCCATAGTCTTATGAATACGTCTGTTAAATTTTTTCATACGTTATATTATATCATATTTTTTATAAAAATAAACCCCGCCATACGGCGGGTGGATTATTTCTTGTCTTTATTTAATTTCTTACTTATCCATTTATCTAATCCCCGTTGACGACCACCGCCCCAACTGGACCAGCCATCTGTATCAACAATGCATCCATCACATAATTCTGCAACATCTGAAAAAGTCTTTCCACGACCACCGCCACTGTGCGACACAAACGGAATAACCTTTTTACCTGATAAATCATACTTAGCCAAGAAACTTTTTACAGGCTGGGACAAATGATTAGCCCATACAGGCGAACCTAAGAAAATTATATCATATTCTGCAATATTTGGTGCAACTCCCTGTAATGGAGGCAATATATTTTGTTCGACTTCCATTGTTAAACGTTCTTTGCGTAACCTGTCATCGTTTGGATAAGGTTCTGCAACCATTATACGATAAATATCGCCACCTGTTGCATCAACAATCGCACGTGCAACATCACCAGTATTGCCGTCTTGCATTGAAAAATACGCAACTAAGATATTTGGTTTATTGTTATTTGATTCAACGTTTGCCCAAACTGCACCACCTGACAGAATTGCAGGCATAAATAAATACGATATTTTTAAATTCATATATTCCCCCTGTTGTTGTATTCAGAATTACACAAAAACAATCATACAACAACAGGAACAAAAACCCGCCATGCGGCGGGTACAGTTATCTGGAACGACCACGACAAAATGGAC
Source organism: Candidatus Enterousia sp. (assembly GCA_045643965.1). Lineage (GTDB taxonomy): Bacteria > Pseudomonadota > Alphaproteobacteria > Rs-D84 > Rs-D84 > Enterousia. The sequence goes on from JAZRGB010000018.1 coordinate 36,379, forward strand.
ATGAACTGCCAAAGATTTCACGGTATTCGCCACCACCCAATGCACTTGGACAGTTTTCTGGGTTACATATTTTTGTACGCTTGTTATTATACGTGCATTGAAATTCACGTACAGGTTCACGCCATTTAATTTTACCGTCTATGTACTGCTTTGCGACATTGAAAAAATCTTCGGCTGCAACAGAATCCATACGGCCACGCGTACGAACCATTTCGTCACCAGCATTTGTATATTCAATAACTGTTACACCGTAAAATTCACTGCCACGCGTTAAATACGCACATCCAAAATCTGCATTTTGATGCTTTCTGATTACATGCGAATTTCTATCCATAAATTCTTCATATGAACAAAATGCATTGTAAAGCATACCTTATCCTTTTTATTATGATAATAACGCTAGCACGCAAATTCCCAATATGCAATAAAAAACCCGCCGTACGGCGGGGATTATTATTTCGTTTTTTGATTAATACTGTCTGTAAAATTTATTGTTTTTGCTTTGTGTGCTTTATATTCTTGGGCAACAGTTTGCGTTTTTATATCCGGTTGCTTTTTATTAGTGACATACAGGTACATCCCTGCACCACTGACCAATTTTGCACCTGTGGCAACAATAAATACCCATTTATAGTTTTTCTTTATCCAGTCCCTAAATCTTTTTTCAGCCGATTGGCTATATTTCTTGACGTCTTGATATAATCCTTCCAATTCAAGATACATTGGATTATCAGCATATATTTCTCTGTTGTTTATATCTATGTACACTTCTATATCTTCCACAGAATAAATAGTCTTATACGGTGTACCGATTTTTGGTCTGGCACAAGGTTGGATTTTTATATTATCTATCTGAACACAATTATTACGTATCGTTATATCGTGTTTTTTATAATTACGTTTCAGATATTTTATATTTTTTGCAACAATGCCGTCCAATAATTTTGACCAATCGTCTGGGAATGTACGTTTTTTTCTCATAAGAAACCTTTACCTATCGCATATTTTGACGAACAGCGTTCATAAAATTAATAGTATTTGTATTTTGGATTTTTTGTCTAGCCGCCTCTATTTCTGACGCGTTTATTACTTTTTGATTTTTCTTGTCCTGTACAAAGAAACAGCCCAAGGAAACAGCCATCCCCAACATACACATAATACATAACGTTGTTATTATACTCTCTTTAACTGTTAATTTATTTAAATCTTTTTGTACAGATGCGGATGGATAGAATCTTACTTTTGTTTTTTTCTTTATATTTCTGTTTCTTGAAACCGGCATTATACACCCTTTTTATTTCATCGTGTTTTAGTTTTAATAGAATCTGAAAAATTTATAGTATTTACCTGTTTAATATCTGTTACAGATTTTATATTATGCATCGTGTCATAATCAACAGATTTTTTGATTGACTGCTTACTTTTTGCCAAACACAAAGCCAACACCGCAACCATAGATAAAATCATAATATCCAATGTGTGGTGTCTTAATTTTTCGCCAATGGATTCTTTTGCTTTACTTTGTTTAGATTGATTCATTTTATATATACCTTCACAATAAAAAAACCGCCGGGGGTCGGCGGTTTAAAAACTCGGTCTTTATATCGAAAACTGGATTTATTCTGGCGACGACCTACTCTTCCGTGGCTTAAGCCAAAGTACCATCGGCGATACGGGGTTTCCCTGTCTGGTTCGGGATGGAACAGAGGGTGGCTCCCGCTCAATAATCACCAGAATAAATCCAGCGAACATCATAATTCAATATTGAATCAATTTCTAACGTTCTCTTCAAGCATACCGTCTGACTTATCAAAAGTCAAGACGATAAGATAAAAAGTCAATGGTTCGATTAGTACTGTTAAGCTAAATCCGTCACCGGACTTACACACACAGCCTATCAATGTCCTAGTCTAGAACTGAACTCATGGGGATATCTTATCTTGTGACCAGCTTCCCGCTTAGATGCTTTCAGCGGTTATCTGTTCCGAACATAGCTACCCTGCGGTGCCGCTGGCGCGACAACAGGTACACCAGAGGTTCGTTCGACCCGGTCCTCTCGTACTAAGGTCAAGTTCACTCAAATATCCAACGCCCACAGTAGATAGGGACCTAACTGTCTCACGACGTTATTAACCCAACTCACGTACCGCTTTAAATGGCGAACAGCCATACCCTTGGGACCTGCTCCAGCCCCAGGATGCGATGAGTCGACATCGAGGTGCCAAACACTACCGTCGCTATGGACGCTTGGGTAGCATCAGCCTGTTATCCCTAGAGTAGCTTTTATCCGTGTGCGATGGCCCTTCCATGTGGAGCCACCGGGTCACTATGACCGACTTTCGTCTCTGCTCGGAGTGTCCTCCTTGCAGTCAGGCTTGCTTTTGCCATTGCACTCACCGGCTGATTTCCGACCAGCCTGAGCAAACCTTCGCGCGCCTCCGGTACGATTTGGGAGGCGACCACCCCAGTCAAACTGCCCATCACGCACTGTCCCCCGCCCTGCTTCAAGAACGCGGGTTAGACACTAAAACACATCAGGGTGGTATTTCACCAACCGCTCCAGGCGAACCAAAATCCGCCCTTCAAAGCGTCCCACCTATCCTACGCAAATGAGTCCTAGTGCCAGTACGAAACTGCAGTAAAGCTTCATAGGGTCTTTCCGTCTAGCTGCGGGTACCCGGCATTTTCACCGAGAATTCAATTTCGCTGAGTCTATGTTGGAGACAGTGTGGAGATCGTTACGCCATTCATGCGGGTCGGAACTTACCCGACAAGGAATTTCGCTACCTTAGGACCGTTAGAGTTACGGCCGCCGTTTACTGGGGCTTCACATCAATGCTTGCACACCTCTGCTTAACCTTCCAGCACTGGGCAGGCGTCAGTCCCTATACATCATCTTATACGATTTAGCAGAGACCTGGGTTTTAAGTAAACAGTCGCCCCCACCTGGTTTGTGTCACCTGATTAAAGTTGCCTTGAAACAGGTCATCCTTATCCCGAAGTTACGGATGCATTTTGCCTAGTTCCTTCAACATAGTTCTCTCAACCGCCTTAGTCTACTCGACTCGAGCACCTGTGTTGGTTCTGGGTACGATCTATACGCTGGGGCTATTTCCTGGAACTGCTTCACTGCATCACCAATCCAATAAGGTAAAACAATATACGCAATTCGTCACTCACCAGCAGGTCACGGAATATTAACCGTGTTCCCATCGACTACGCCTTTCGGCCTCGCCTTAGGGGTCGACTCACCCTACCCTGATTAACATTGGATAGGAACCCTTGCTCTTACGGCGTCAAGGTTTCTCACCTTGATTAGCTGCTACTCATGCCAACATTCGCGCTTCTGATACCTCCAGGTCGCCTCGCGGCTTGCCCTTCACAGGCTTACAGAATGCTCCGCTACCGCACGTCTTACGACGCACCCGCAACTTCGGTAGATGATTTTAGCCCCGTTACATTTTCGTTGCCGAAACTCTAATAGACCAGTGAGCTATTACGCTTTCTTTAAACGATGGCTGCTTCCAAGCCAACATCCTGGTTGTTTTGGAATCTCGACTCACTTTCCCACTTAATCATCATTTGGGGACCTTAGTTGGCGGTCTGGGCTGTTGCCCTCTCGTCCATCGACCTTAGCACCGATGGACTGTTTCCCATGCTATTTATTTGTTGGTATTCAGAGTTTGATATGGGTTGGTAAGATTTTACTCCCCCTAGCCATTTCAGTGCTTTACCCCCAACAACGAACACATGAGACACTACCTCTATAGTTTTCGCGGAGAACCAGCTATAACGGGGTTCGATTGGCTTTTCACCCCTAGACACAGGTCATCGCCTAGTGTTGCCATACTAGTGCGTTCGGCCCTCCAGCGACTGTTACGCCGCCTTCAGCCTGCCCATACCTAGATCACCCCGCTTCGGGTCTATTACTGCATACTCAAATCGCCCTATTCAGACTCGGTTTCCCTACGCTTACATCTAACGACTTAGGCTTGCATGCAATAATAACTCGTTGGCTCATTATACAAAAGGTACGCCATCACCGGAAAACCGGCTCTGACAGCTTGTAGGTATTCAGTTTCAGTGTCTATTTCACTCCCCCTTCGGGGTTCTTTTCACCTTTCCCTCACGGTACTTGTTCACTATCGGTCAATCAGGAGTATTTAGCCTTAGGAGAAGGTCCTCCTATATTCAAACCGGATTTCACGTGTCCGGCTCTACTCTTGAACCAAGAAACTAGTTTTCGCATACAGGGCTATCACCTATTATTGCTGTGCTTTCCATCACATTTTGCTAACTAAAATCTCGGCTACTGGGCTGGACCCGTTTCGCTCGCCACTACTAAGGGAATCGCTGTTGCTTACTTTTCCTGCAGGTACTGAGATGTTTCACTTCTCTGCGTTTGCTTCTTTGACCTATGAATTCAGTCAAAGATAATCCATACGGATTGGGTTTCCCCATTCGGAAATCCCGGGGTCAAAGGATATTGACGCCTCACCCGGGCTTATCGCAGTCTTTCACGTCCTTCGTCGCCTCTGATTGCCAAGGCATCCACTAAACACCCTTTGTTACTTTTTATCTTATGCTTGAAGAGAAAGTCTTCAAACTTAAAAAGAACACTTTAATGAGTTTTTTAAGCATTAGTTGATTCTTGCTTTTCTAAATTGAATTATCACTTTCGTGATTACTCTTTCAGAAAGAATTTGAGATTACGATGTTCAACAAATCAATTTCTTGATTTGTGACATAAAAACCGATTAACAATGTTTGCTAAATAAAAGCAGATTCCGAGGATATTCTTGGAATATCTGGAATCAGAAGTGTTTTACACTGCTGATTCCAACCTCATCAAACAAGTGGTGGGTCAGGAAGAACTCGAATCTTCGACCTCCGCTGTATCAGAGCGGCATTCTAACCAACTGAACTACTGACCCAGCGATTTGACACATTCAAAAAGAGATATTCAGACAGTCGCTTTGGATTTGACCGATATCGTGTTATCGGTATTCTCTATAAAGGAGGTGATCCAGCCGCACCTTCCGGTACTGCTACCTTGTTATGACTTAACCCCAATCACCAACCCCACCGTAGGCGCCGTCCTCTTGCGTTAAACTAGCGACTTCGGGTGAAATCGACTCTCATGGTTTGACAGGCGGTGTGTACAAGACCCGGGAACGTATTCACCGCTGCATTCTGATCAGCGATTACTAGCGATTCCAGCTTCATGCCCTCGAGTTGCAGAGGACAATCCGAACTGAGATGGTTTTTAAGGATTGGCTTTGCCTTGCAGCATTGCGACCCATTGTTACCACCATTGTAGTACGTTTGTAGCCCGACCCGTAAGAACCATGATGACTTGACGTCATCCACACCTTCCTCCCGCTTGACGCGGGCAGTCCCCTAAGAGTTCCCGGCATTACCCGCTGGCAACATAGGGCGTGGGTTGCGCTCGTTGCAGGACTTAACCTAACATCTCACGACACGAGCTGACGACAGCCATGCAGCATCTGTCTTTGGTCCAACCGAATTGAAGAAATCCATCTCTGGAAATCGCGACCAAGATGTCAAGGGTCGGTAAGGTTTCTCGCGTAGCATCGAATTAAACAACATACTCCACCGCTTGTGCGGGTCCCCGTCAATTCCTTTAAGTTTTAATCTTGCGATCGTACTCCCCAGGCGGCATGCTTAACGCGTTAGCTACGTCACTGATATCCCGAAGGAAACCAACAACAAGCATGCATCGTTTAGGGCGTGGACTACCAGAGTATCTAATTCTGTTTGCTACCCACGCTTTCGTCCCTCAGTGTCAGCAATGATCCAGAAGACTGCCTTCGCCATTGGTGTTCCATCTGATATCTACGGATTTCACCCCTACACCAGATATTCCATCTTCCTCTATCACGCTCCAGCTTGCCAGTATCAAAGGCAGTTCCAGGGTTGGGCCCTGGGATTTCACCCCTGACTTAACAAACCACCTACGGACGCTTTACGCCCAGTAAATCCGAACAACGCTTGCACCCTTCGTATTACCGCGGCTGCTGGCACGAAGTTAGCCGGTGCTTTTTCTGTCGCTACTGTCATCATCTTCACGACTAAAAGAACTTTACAACCCGAAGGCCTTCTTCATTCACGCGGCATGGCTGGGTCAGAGTTTCCTCCATTGCCCAATATTCTTAGCTGCTGCCTCCCGTAGGAGTCTGGACCGTGTCTCAGTTCCAGCGTGGCTGATCGTCCTCTCAGACCAGCTATGGATCATCGCCTTGGTAGGCCATTACCCCACCAACAAGCTAATCCAACGCGGGCACATCCACCACCGATAAATCTTTCCCGTTTCCGGCGTATGCGGTATTAGCGTTCGTTTCCAAACGTTATTCCCCAGTGGTGGGCAGTTTCCCACGCGTTACTCACTCGTGCGCCACTAGATCCACAAGTGCAAGCACCTGTTTCACCCGTTCGACTTGCATGCCTAAGACCTGCCGCCAGCGTTCGTTCTGAGCCAGGATCAAACTCTCAAGTTCTAAAAAAACCTGTTAAGTAAGTCCCGTGCATATAAACAAAAGCTGACTATTTAATAATCAGTTCGTCTTTACATATATAATTATTCGCAAGACAAGTTTTTAACGAGGTTTAATATGTAAACCTACTACCTGTCTAGGATATGCACTTTTGACTTAGTCAAAGTTTGGATATTCCAAATTCAACTGTCTGCACATCCCTTCTTGAATTTTTGATGAGCTGCTTTTATTCACAATGTTTGCGTA